>DUMX01000104.1 GCA_012839665.1 Gelria sp. | reverse complement strand
TTGTAACCACTATTGTTAACTATGCTAATTTTGAATTAATAAGACACAGATTACACAGATTTTTTAGGATTAACACTGATTTTTTAAAAATAAACCTAATCCTAAAAAATCTGTGTAATCTGTGTCTTATTAATTCAAAATTAGCGTTCGACCGCTGGACAAGTTATAGTTTTGTAACCACTATTGTTAACTATGCATACTATACAGTGTAGTTTAAACACATTTTTTTAAGGAGATGAGGAGATGACTACCAAATCAAAGCAATGGATTCACATGGTAGGAATTGCTGGAGCCGGTATGAGTAACATAGCTACAGTACTAGCAGAACAGGGACACCGGGTCAGCGGCTCCGATTTACAGAGTAATAATATAACCAGAAAACTACAAGAAATAGGCATTAAAGTATATCAGGGTCATTTTTCCTCTAACCTTAAGGAAGGAGTTGATTTGCTGGTTATTTCCTCGGCTATTCCTCAGGATAACATCGAGGTCAGGTGGGCTCGGGAAAATAACATTCCAATCCTTAAACGGGGGCAAATGCTGGCGAATATTGTTAATGACGGCAAAGCTATCGCTGTTGCGGGCGCACACGGGAAAACCACAACTACCTCAATGCTATATACGGTTATGGAAAAATGCGGCCTGGACCCTACTTTTATTTTAGGTGGGGAGATGCAGGAAAATGGTAGGGGAGCTAAATTAGGCAAGGGAGAGTTTTCGATAATCGAAGCTGATGAAAGTGACGCGTCATTTCTAGACCTCAGTCCTTATATAGGTATTGTTACCAATATTGAAGATGACCATTTGGACTATTACAAATCTCTGGAAAATATTCAAAAAGCCTTTACACTTTTTGTTGATGAAGTAAAACCAGGTGGTTTTGCCTTACTTTATGATGGCGATGCCTCGGTAGCGAAAATAAAAACTAAGACTCAAAGTAGAGTAATAACGTACGGTGAAAAGACTAATTGCGATTATTATATGCAAAATTGGCAGGTGGCGGGAAGAGGCTCGAAGTTTTCAGTTTATAATAAAGGAATTTATCTGGGCGAGGTAATATTACCGGTACCTGGAAAACACAATTCCCTTAACGCTCTGGCAACTATGGCTACTGTCCATGAAATTGGTCTTGATTTCGCAACTGCGGCCCGGGCTTTAACTAATTTTAAAGGGGCTAAACGTCGGTTTGAGCATATTGGGCAGTTCAAGGATATTAACATTATTGATGATTATGCTCATCATCCTACCGAAATTAAGGCTACTTTAGAGGCGGCACGTAATTATCATCCTGAGGGTAGAATTATTGCCGTTTTTCAGCCCCATCGCTTTTCCCGTACTAAAATACTGGGGACGCAATTAGGAAGAGCTTTTATCGGAGTGGATAAGGTGATAATTACCGACATATACCCGTCCGGGGAAAAACCTGTTCCCGGGGTTAGTGGTCGGATGGTTTATGATGCGGCCATAAATGCGGGGTGTGATGCAGAATACTTGTCTTCTTTCCCCGCAATAGAGGAGTTTATTCTTAATTTTATAGAACATAATGATCTCCTGATTACTATGGGTGCGGGTGATATATGGAAATTGGGCGTTTCTATAAAAAACAAACTGCAAGCTTAAGCCAGGTGGAGGTGTTTACTTGGAGACCTTGGTAGTAAGGGGGAAAAAACCCCTTAAAGGGCAGGTAAAAATAAGTGGGTCCAAAAACGCTACCCTTCCTATAATGGCTGCTAGCCTGCTATCTTCGGGAGAAGTAATTTTATTTGGGGTACCTGACCTGGAAGATATAAGTGTTATGTCAGAAGTGCTAAGGATACTGGGGGCTAAAGTAAAAAGAGAGAAAGATACCCTTATAATAGACAGTCGTACAATACATTCGGCAGAAGTCCCCGAGCATATTTCGCGAAAAATGAGGGCATCTAATTTAGTTATGGGAGCCCTCCTGGCGAGATTTCATCAGGCCAGAGTTGCCCATCCCGGAGGCTGCGCTATAGGAAGCCGCCCTATGGACCTCCATATCAAAGGTTTTCTAAACCTGGGTTACGAAATTAAGGATGAATATGGTTTTATGGAGGGAAAAGGTGTAGCCGTAAATGGTAAGGAAATTTTACTGGACTTTCCCAGTGTGGGTGCAACTGAAAATATCATGATGGCAGCAACTATGGCTCCGGGTACTACTATTATTAGAAATGCGGCGCGGGAACCGGAGATAGTAGATTTACAAAACTTTCTTAATCGTATGGGGGCTAAAGTAAGAGGTGCTGGTTTAGATACAATTAGAATTGAAGGTGTAAATAAACTGGGGGGAGTAGAGCATAAGGTAATACCTGACCGCATTGAAGCCGGGACTTTTATGGTGGGTGCAGCTATTACTCGAGGCGATGTCCACATTGAAAATGTGGTATTAGAACATTTACAGCCTCTGATAGCTAAACTAAGGGAAATTGGAGTAGAAATTAGTCCCTGGAATTCTGGTATTCGCGTTATAGGTAGCAATACCATGAGGTCGACTGATATAAAAACTATGCCTTATCCGGGATTTCCTACTGATATGCAGCCCCAAATGATGGCACTTTTATCAACTATACCGGGAACTAGTATAGTAGTAGAGACTATTTTCGAAAACCGCTTTATGCATGTACAGGAACTCAGGCGTATGAGTGCTGATATTAAAATTGAAGGTCGGGTAGCCATAATCAAAGGCAGAAGGCAACTAGAAGGTACTTTGGTGGAGGCAACTGATTTGCGGGCTGGCGCTGCCCTGGTATTAGCAGGATTATTAGCCGAGGGCGAGACCACCGTAACTCAGGTAGAACATATTTACCGGGGTTACGAAAACTTCGATATTAAGCTACAGGAGGTAGGGGCGGAAATTAAAAAAGGACTGAAGGCCTAGAACCTGAGGTCCTTTTTTTATACCGTGGTCTTATAAATAATGTTTAATAATGATTTTAAAGAAAAATTCTGCTATAATCATCACAGTCCTTGTAATTATTAGGAGAGTATTATGAGTCAAGGCAAATCTCATAAAATTTTTGGTATCTTCGTATTTATTTTACTCATTCTGATTTGTGCCTATCTTTTTTTACATAGTTCTTTCTTTGCTGTTGATAAAATTTATGTAAGTGGTTCCAATAATGTATCTGAAAGTGAGATAATTAAGATATCAGGGCTTTCCCCGGGGATGAATATCTTTACCATTAATGAAAAACTCTGCAACCAGGCAGTTGCCATTCATCCTCTTATTAAGAGTAGTACACTTGTAAGGCACTTACCCAGACAAGTGGAAATTCAGGTTAAGGAAAGAAAAATATGGGCACTTGTTCCGTACCAGGGTGCCCTGCTTTGTGTAGATAATGAGGGCATATGTATAGATAAGCTGAGTCATTTTTCCATGGTCAACTATCCGGTAATAACTATGGATAAAATGCCGGAGCATATTAATCTGGGACAGGCTGTGAATGACAATGGTATTAAGTTAGCCTGGCAGATATGGAATGGGTTGGATGCGAATGAGCGTAAAGAAATTTCCCAATTTCATTACCAGAATAAAAGCGGAGAAGTTCTAATCTATAGTCAGGGTTGTACCGAATTCAGGTGGGGTAATGCCGAGCGGCTAGAGGAAAAGATTGCGTTTTTCAAACAGATGCTTGAGATCGAGAATGATATGCAGGCTAAAGGTAATAATGATTTAGTTTATGTAGATTTGAGGTTTAAGGGACAACCAGTGGTTAAAACTGTAATGGAATAATGGGGAACCTTGAATTAAGAATTAAGTAAAACTTGTACCCGGCACCCAGCCCAATCTTCTAGTCAGGCTAGTAGTAATTTGTTTCTGCTGAGTGCCGGGTTTCCTTTAAAATTATAATAAAAAAGATCTGCTTCCTTAATAGCGACTCGGCACTTTAGGAAATTTTCACCTGGTAGTACGGGGTCAATATTAGTACTGAGTGCCGGGGAGCATCTGCGTACTATATAGGTACGGGAATCCTATCTAATCCGTGTTATTGCTAACGAAGTGAAAGATACACTTAGTACAGACGTAAAACAGTTTAAACCAGCACATAATTAAAATATATTGCATTATAGAAGGTGATATAAATGCAAAGTAAAAGCGCCAAGGTATCTATAGCCATAGTTGCATTGATATTAGGAATAATGCTGGCTGTCCAGTTCAAAACTACGGCCAGTAATAATTCCCAGGTACCTGCCCGAATTGAGGATGTAGCACAGCAGTTGACCTCGGTAACCCAGGAACGGGATGCTCTGGCCGAGGAAGTAGTATCGTTACGGGAAAAGTTGAGTAATGTTAGGAAAAATGACCAAGCAATGGCCGATTTACAGGACGAATTACAAAAAACTAGTATGGTAGCGGGTACAAATGCAGTGGAAGGCCCGGGTATTATTCTTACCGTAAATGATATTCCTCGTAATATACAAGCAGGAGAAGACCCTAATGACACTATTGTACATGATAGTGATTTGTTCACCCTGGTTAATGATTTAAAAGCTTCGGGAGCAGAAGCTATTTCTATTAATGACCAAAGAATTACGGCTATGTCGGAAATAAGGTGTGCCTCGACTCTAATACTGATTAACACTCGCAGGGTAGGTCCCCCATTTGTCATTAAGGCGACAGGCAATCCAGATATGCTGGAAAGCGGTATGAACATAACTGGTGGTTGGCTAAGTATTATGAGGGGATGGGGTTACCAGATTAACCTAAAAAAGTCGGAAAAAGTGCAAATACCAGCATATAACGGGCCTATACGATTTGAATATAGTGTACCAGTGGAAAAAGAGGAAAAGGCGGAATAGTCTATGTGGTTATTAATAATCTTTTGTTTGTTAATAGGTCTGGCCATAGGTTTCCAGATGCCAGTCTTATTGCCTCTAAT
>DUMX01000103.1 GCA_012839665.1 Gelria sp. | reverse complement strand
TAAAGCCTCCGCTATCCTTTAAAAATATAATAAAATTCAGTATCATTCATAAGCAATCAGTGTATTCAGTGTCTAATCCCCGTCTATTTTCTTATTGACACTTTTTAATCGAAGTTAAAGGTGCCATGTTTTTTAAAATGTTCGACCAGACCACCTTCGGAAAGAATTTTCAGCATAACCCCGGGTAGTGGTGCAATCTTAATATCTATATTTTTGGTCCGGTTATGAAGCACTCCAGCTCCCAGGTTTATTTCCAGTTCATCCCCTTCGTCAATCTGGTCAGTATCACATTCAATTACCGGCAAACCTGTGTTTATGCAATTGCGATAAAATATGCGGGCAAAAGATTTCGCTATTACGGCACTAATGTCTGCATTAATAATAGCTAAAGGTGCTTGTTCACGGGAGGAACCACAACCGAAGTTACGACCTCCAACAATAAAATCACCTTTTTCAACCTTGGAATAAAAATCCGGGTCCAAATCCTCCATTACATATTTGGCCAGCTCTTTCATATCCAGAGTCTTAAATTTATGCCTCCCGGAGATTATATAATCAGTATTAACGTCATCGCCAAATTTGTGTACCTTACCTTTTAAGTCCATTATTCTCCTCCTGAACCTAATTCTTAATTTTTAATTCTTAATTATAGTAGGTATTCCCTGGGGTCGGTTATTTTTCCTTGTAAGACTGAAGCTGCTACGGTCGCTGGCGAACCCAGGTATACGAAAGCCCGGTTGTTGCCCATACGCCCTTTGAAATTGCGATTAGCAGTGGAAATAACGTTTTCACCATCTGAAGGTACGCCATTATGAGTACCGACACAGGGACCGCAACCTGGTGTTACTACGGCTGCACCAGCTTCAACAAATATTTGCAGCAAACCTTCACGCATAGCTTGCAGCATTATCTGCCGGGAAGCCGGGGCTACAATTAATCGGGTATCCTTGTTTATTTTACGACCTTTTAAAATGCGCGCCGCATTACGCAGGTCTTCTATGCGCCCGTTAGTACAGGTACCTATAACCCCCTGCTGGACCGGAGTGCCAGCCACCTGACTTATCGGTGCAACATTATCCACAGTGTGGGGCCGGGCTACCTGCGGTTCCAGGTTAGAAACATCATATTCCTTAACTTTAGCATATACCGCATCCGGGTCTGGATTAGTAATATGCGTTTCTTTCTGGCTATGAACTTTAACCCATTCCACCGTCTTCTGGTCAGCTTGCATTAACCCACATTTTGCTCCCATCTCTATAGCCATATTGCTGATGGTAAATCGCCCTTCTATCGATAAAGCTTCAATAGCCTCACCTACGTATTCTGCTGCCATATAGGTAGCTCCATCAGCAGTTACATCTCCAATTAAATAAAGAATTAAGTCTTTGGAAAATACACCTGCGGGCAGGGTTCCATTTAATATGAATTTAAATGTCTCCGGTACCTTAAACCACAGTTTTCCGGCAATCAAACCAGCCGCCAAATCAGTAGAGCCCACTCCGGTGGAAAAAACGTTTATCGCTCCATAAGTACAGGTATGAGAATCCGCCCCAATCACCAGGTCTCCGGGAACTACATGACCTTGTTCCGGCATAAGCTGATGACAAACACCATCACCTATATCATAGAAATTAATTCCCTGCTCTCCAGCAAAAACTCGCATTTGCTGGTGCAGCTCAGATACCCCCTCCAAGGGACTGGGAGCACTGTGGTCAATTACCATAGCTACCCGGGAAGGGTCAAAAACTTTGGTAGCCTGCATTTCTGAAAAAGCCTTTATAGCCAGGGGAGAAGTCCCATCCTGCCCCATAATGAAATCTAAATCGGCAATAACTATATCACCGGACCTGACATCCTGGCCACTCTTCCTGCTTAAAATTTTCTCAGCTATTGTCTTCCCCAATGCTTTACTTCTCCCTTCAATAATGTTGAAATAAGAAATCCGGCACTTAGCCCGGACTGCACTCAGGTTAATGGCAATTTACCACCGCTGAGTGCCGGACAACAATAATTCTTAATTCTCAATTCTTAATTCTTAATTACTTCCCCTTCATATATTCTTCATATACATACATCAGTTCCTTATCAAAAAGGGAACGCTTTTTATCTATCGACATCTGGCGCACCCGAGCCAGTACGTCCTGGGCTTCCTTTTCGCCCAGATTTATCCCATATTCACGGGTAAATTTGGAACGTACTGCAGCCGAACCTGAATGTTTGCCTATAACAATCTGTCTTTCCAATCCAACTTCTTCAGGACTGAAAACTTCGTAGGTCAAGGGGTTTTTTAGCACCCCATCCCCATGTATCCCGGATTCATGGGCAAAAATATTGGAGCCTACGATAGGTTTACTTACAGGTAACTCCCGCCCCGAAGCCCGGGCCACATATTCTGCTACTTCCCGAAACAGGGGGGTATTATAAGATAAATCCAGATTCATCAAATATTTCATACCCATAATAACTTCCTGTAAACAGGCATTGCCTGCCCTTTCTCCCAGGCCGTTAATGGTTACCCCAACATAATTGGCTCCTGCATATACGCCCGCCAGGGCATTGGCTGTAGCCATACCAAAATCGTTATGGGTGTGCATTTCAATATCCAACCCTACCGCACTTATCAGGGTACTGATATAGCGATAAGTTTTAAGCGGGTCCAGGGTCCCTACCGTATCACAGAAACGTAGGCGGTCAGCACCGGCACGTTTAGCCGTCAGCGCAAATTCGGTTAAATAGTCAATATCAGAACGAGAAGCGTCTTCGGCATTTACTGATACATATAGCTGATTATCCTTGGCAAATTTAACTGCATCAGCCATGCGCTTTAACACATCCTGACGGGTAGTCTGCAGCTTATGTTCAATATGAATATCCGAGGTAGATATGGATATAGCCACCGCATCTACCCCACAACAAATTGATTGCTCTATATCTGAAACAACGGCACGATTCCATGCCATTATACTGGATTTTAAGCCCAGACTAACTATTTCTTTAATGCAATCCTTTTCAAACCCTCCCATTACCGGAATTCCAGCTTCAATCTGGTCAACTCCTATTTTATCCAGGTAACGGGCAATCTGAACCTTTTCCTGATTGGTAAATACTACCCCGGCAGTCTGCTCCCCGTCTCGAAGAGTTGTATCAACTATATAAACCTGGGCACCTTTTTCCTTAAACCAATCTTTAGCAATGCCGTCTACATTCATTTCCAAAATCAATCCCCCTTTAAGCGTTCCGCTAATAGCTTGTTCACAATGGCCGGATTGGCCTGCCCTCTGGTAGCTTTCATTACCTGACCTACCAGGAATCCCAAAGCTTTTTTCTTACCGCTGCGGTAATCTTCAACTACCCCGGCGTTAGCAGTCATAACCTCTTCGATAATTTTTAGTAGAGTAGATTCGTCAGAAATTTGAACCATACCCTTTTCTTTAATAATTACATCTGGTTCTTTACCAGTGTCAAACATCTCTTCAAAAACTCTTTTAGCCATTTTACCACTAATAGTACCTTCATCTATAAGGTTTAACATTCTTGCCAGTGCTGTTGGTTTAATTTTACAATCATTAATTTCTATATTATTTTGATTCAAATGTTTACTTAATTCTCCCATCATCCAGTTGGATATAATCTTGGCATCATGGTAATGGGCTCGGCAATCATCAAAGTAGGCTAGAAATTCCGGAGTAAGGGTTAAAATAGTTGCATCATAGGGAGGCAGACCATCTTCCTCTACTAATCTTAACTGCGCCTGGTCGGGTAATTCTGGAAGTGTAGCCCTGATTTTCTCCACCCATTCGCGGTCAATCTTAACCGGAGGTAAATTAGGGTCCGGGAAATAACGATAATCGTCGGCCTCCTCCTTGCTGCGCATACTCAAGGTCATTTGTTTTTCTTCATCCCAGGTCCTGGTTTCCTGGATAATCTTTTCCCCATCTTCTATAGCTTCAATATGTCTATTAGCTTCGTATTCAATAGCTCTCTCCAAAGCCCGGAATGAGTTCAGGTTCTTTATCTCGCTACGAATTCCCAGTTCTTTTTCACCTCGGGGACGTACCGATATATTAGCATCACAACGAAGTGAACCTTCTTCCATCTTACCGGTAGAAACGCCGGTAAACAGCAAAATAGAACGCAGTTTCTCCATATAAGCTCTAGCTTCCGCTGCACTCCTTATATCTGGTTCAGAAACTATTTCCAGAAGCGGCGTCCCGCAACGATTTAAATCAACCAGAGAAAAGGGGGCACTGGTAATATCACCCTGATGTATTAATTTACCCGCATCTTCTTCCATATGAGCCCGGGTTATGCCAATCCGTTTCTTCTGCCCATCCAGATCAATTTCCAGATAACCATTCTGGCAAATAGGCAAATCTAATTGGGATATCTGATAGGCCTTGGGTAAATCCGGATAGAAATAGTTTTTACGATCAAATCTGCATACTTCTGCTATTTCACAATTAAGAGCCAGGCCAGCCTTGATTGCTATTTCTACTACCTGTTTATTTAAAACGGGTAACATTCCGGGAAAACCAGCACAGCCGGGACAAATCTGAGTATTAGGTTCGGACCCAAAGGCAGTAGAACAGGAACAAAATATTTTACTCTGGGTTTTTAACTCGGCATGTACTTCCAAACCGACTACTACTTCGTAATCTTCGTTCATATAGGCTCACCTCCGAGGGCAGGTTTGTTTTTGTGGTATTCGGTATTTTGTTCAAAAGCATAAGCAGCGTTTAACACCCTACCTTCAGCAAAGGTCGGACCAATTATCTGCATCCCTACCGGCAGACCATCACTAAAACCGCAGGGAATGGATATAGCTGGTAACCCAGCCAGGTTTACCGGAACTGTGAAAATATCATTCCCATATAGGGTCAGAGGATTATCAATCTCTGCTCCCAGTTTAAAGGCGGTAGTAGGTGTGGTAGGTGTAATAATCAAATCATACTCTTTAAAAATTTTATCAAAATCATTTTTAATTAAGCGCCTTACCTGCATAGCTTTTAGATAATATTTTTCATAGTTTCCGGAACTTAGTACATAAGTACCCAGCATAATCCTGCGTTTGACTTCATCTCCAAAACCTGCACTACGGCTGTTACAATACATATCCAGTACATTATCAGCTTCATAATCGCGCAGGCCGAAACGGACTCCATCATAACAAGCCAGGTTGGTACTGGCCTCAGCAGGGCTAATAATACAGTAAGCCGGGAGAGCGTATCTGGTATGAGGTAAAGATACTTCTTCGATTATGGCTCCCAATTCTTCGTATTTTTTCAAAGCCTTAAAGACCAGGTCTTTTACCTGTTTGTCCACGCCCGCTTGTTGAAAGTACTCGCCCGGATAAGCTATTTTCAGGCCTCGAATATCCGGGTTAAGAAAAGATGTATAATCGGGAACTTCTATATTAACACTGGTAGCATCCAGGGGATCATGACCAGCTATGATATTCATAATCAAGGCACAGTCTTCTACCTTCCGGGCAATAACCCCGGCCTGGTCCATAGACGATGTACATGCAACTACGCCCCAGCGCGAGACTCTACCATAGGAAGGTTTAAATCCAACCACACCGCAGAATGCAGCTGGTTGGCGAATAGAACCGCCAGTATCTGAACCTAAAGCTATCGGCACTTCTCCGGCAGCAACTGCTGCTGCACAGCCACCTGATGAGCCACCTGGAACCCTTTCTAAGTCCCAGGGGTTACGAGTAGGGAAGAAGACTGAAAGTTCAGTGGAGGACCCCATGGCAAATTCATCCATATTTAATTTGCCCACCAGAATACCTTGTTCGCTGTTAAGCCTGGAAACTGCAGTAGCATCATAAATTGGTACAAAATCCTCCAGCATCCGGGAAGCACAGGTAGTTCTTAAACCCCGGGTACAGAAAACGTCCTTCAGGGCAAAGGGTAACCCTGCTATTTGCCCTTTCCTACTATCTTGTAGATGGGCAGCTTTTTTAAGAGCATTTTCTTCATCCAGGGTAATAAAGGACTTAACTTTATCATCTACTTCGTGAATACGCTTAAATATGGACTTAACTATCTCTTGAACTGAAACTTCTTTTTGATTTAATTTATTCTGCAAATCGCGTAAGCCAAGTTCATGTAATTCCACAGCCGGTTACCTCCTATATTATTTTGGGGACCTTATACTGGCCGTCTTCTAATAACGGTCCGCCAGACATAATCCCATCCCGGGGTGAACTGGGACATATTACATCATCCCGAAAAACATTGTAAACCGGCAATATATAGATCAGGGGTTCTATATTATCCGTATCCAGCTCATTCAGGCAATTAGTGTAATCCAATATTAAACTGAGTTGCTGGACAAAATCTTTTTTTTCTTCCTCCGTCAAGTTTAATCTGGCCGCAAAGGCAATATCCTCTACTTCCTTGATCGTAAGGGCCATAACTATCCCTCCAAACCCTTAGAAAACATTTATGCACAATATTATATCAAATAGATGGGGGATAAACTAATGTTATTCCAGCATGTTTAGGAATTCGTCCTCGTTTAGGATGGTAACTTCCAGCTGCAGGGCTTTGTTATATTTACTGCCTGGTTCTGCGCCGGCTACTACATAGTCGGTTTTTTTACTTACACTACCGCTAACTTTGCCCCCCAAAGCTTCTATTTTTTCGCTGGCTTCATTACGGGTCAGGCTTTCTAAAGTACCGGTGAGGACAAAGGTTTTCCCTGCCAGTGGTTTTAGTCCCCCGCTGCTTTCCGCTACTACCGTATTTACCCCTGCTGCCTTCAACCTGGCAATAGTCTCTTGATTACGGGGTTCCCGGAAAAATTTAACTACGCTTTCAGCCATCCGGGGGCCAATTTCAGGAATACTCATCAACTGTTCTTCATTAATTTGGCTAAATTTATCTATATCATGAATATGAGAGGTTAATATGCGGGCGGTCTTGGAACCAATATGGCGAATGCCCAGAGCTGTTACCAGACGATATAAAGGTCTGGTTTTACTGTCGGCTATAGCCTGAATTAAATTAGAAGCAGACTTGGCCCCCATTCTATCCAAACCGGCAATATCAGCCTCGTTTAAGTAATAAAGGTCATCAACTTTTTCAACCAGGTTTTTTTCTACCAACTGGTCAATAACCGCCGGTCCTAAACCATCAATATTCATAGCCGGTCGCGAGGCGAAAAAAATCAGGCTTTCTTTCAGGCGGGCAGGACAATTAATGTTTTCACAACGGTAAGCTACTTCACCCTCAAAACGAATTACCTGACTACCACAGGCAGGGCAATTGCCGGGAGGTTCTATTTCCTCTTCCCTTCCCTGCCGTTTTTCAACTATAGGTTTGATTATTTCTGGAATAATATCTCCGGCCTTGTGCACCAGTACCGTATCACCTACCCGGATGTCCTTTTCCCGAAGCAGGTCAAAGTTGTGCAAACTGGCTCGACTTACCGTGGTTCCAGCTAAAGAAACCGGTTCTAAAATAGCAGTAGGTGCTATTATTCCGGTCCTGCCCACGTTAATTTCCACTGCCAGCAGGCGGGTTTCCTTTTCTTCGGCAGGAAATTTATAGGCTATGGCCCAGCGCGGGCTTTTAGCCGTTTGACCCAGTATTTCCCGTTCTGCCATGGAATTAAGCTTGATTACTACACCGTCAATTTCATAAGGTAAATCATGGCGTTTTTCCTGGTATCCCTGGCTGTATGCATATACTGCTTCTATATCAGTACAATAACAGGCTTCGGGATTAACCGGAAAACCCTGCTGCTTTAAAAAGTTCAGGGCTTCTTGCTGGTCATGAATCTCTTTGCCTTCGATATATATAATATCGTAAATAAAAGCCGCCAGAGCTCTACTGGCGGTAATACCCGGATCCAATTGACGTATAGAACCGGCAGCGGCATTGCGGGGGTTGGCAAAAATCTTTTCCCCTTTTTCTTCCTTCTCCTGATTAAGCCGCAGAAATTCCGATTTGGGCATATATATTTCACCCCGGACCTCCAACCGGGGTAAATTATCTTGAAGGCGCAATGGAATGCTTCTTATAGTTCTAATATTATTAGTAACATCCTCTCCCACCAGGCCATCGCCCCTGGTGGCCGCATTTACTAATATCCCGTCCTGATATACCAGGACAATAGATACTCCGTCTATCTTTAACTCTGCCATATAGGAAACTGCTGTTGCCGCCCGGCTTACCCGGCGGTTGAATTCCTGCAGCTCTGCCAGGGAAAAGGCGTTATCCAGACTAAGCAAAGGCTTGCGATGTACAACCGGGTCAAATTTTTCTGCTGCCTGTCCCCCTACTCTCTGGGTGGGGGAATCAGGGGTAATCAGTTCCGGATACTCATTTTCCAATTGCTGCAGTTTCCTCATTAACTGGTCATATTCAGCATCACTTATTAACGGATCATCGAGAACGTAATAATGGTATTCATGTTTTCTTAACTCCTGCCGCAGTTCATTTATACGCTCGCCAACTTCTGCCAATATCAATTCCTCCCTGAAATGTTTATTTTATTCTACTTTTTCCAAGGGAGCAATATCTAAACGTAACATCCTGACCCCAGCCCGTTCAAAATCTATGGTTGCAATTTCAGCCTTTTCATCTGCATCAATATTGGTTATTACCCCCATACCAAATTTCTGGTGAATAACCGTATCTCCTTCCTCCAATTCGCAATCAGCAATTTCTATCTGCTGTGGAGATAACAATATACTTACCGGTATTTCCAGCAGAAAACGAGATGGGGGATTGCTTCTCTCGTGACCGTAAAGCAACCGACTTACAGCATTAGTCAAATACAGCCTTTCCATAGCTCTAGTTATGCCAACGTAGCATAACCTTCTTTCCTCTTCTATTTCTTCCTGGGTCTCGCTACGGTAAGAAGGAAATACCCCTTCTTCCATACCAGTCATAAAAACAACCGGAAACTCCAGCCCTTTGGCGCCATGATAGGTCATTAATAATACTGCTTCTGAGTTATCTAAATCATCGTTATCCTGCACCAGAGCTATAGCTGCCAGGAAATCCTCCAGGCTTTCTCCGCCCTCTTGTTCAAACTGAACGGCCAGTGACTTCAATTCCTCCATGTTTTCAATGCGGTTATCAGCATCAATGGGATTATTCTTTCTCACATCTTCAGCATAACCGCTGGCATCTATCAGATCGGCAATAATTTCCTGTAACGGAGCACGCTCCGCAGCCTGAGTGGCCAGGGAATTAATCATGCCATAAAACTGCTCCAGCCTTTCAGTTATTTTTCTACTAATACCCTCTATTTGCTCCGGCTGAGCCAGAGTCTCTAATGGTGAGAGATTTTTTTTCTCGGCACAGGCCTTAATTTTTTCCAGAGTTTTTTCACCAATACCACGACGGGGAGTATTAATTACCCGATCAAAGCTAAGACTATCCTCAGGATTACAAACCAGCTTCAAGTAGGCAATAATATCTTGTATCTCTTTTCTTTCGAAAAACTTCCGGGCTCCAATTATTTTATAGGGTATATATCTTCTGTTCAGAGCTTCTTCCATAACCCGAGATTGGGCATGGGTACGATAAAAGATAGCAAAATCACTATATTTTCTGCCTTCCCGGTCAAGCAGATCAGCAATAGTATCAGCTACAAAACGGGATTCCTGAAAGCTATCGGCAGCACAATAGTGTATAACCTTTTCGCCTTTACCCAGGTCACTATATAGCTTCTTACCCTGCCTATCCCGGTTGTTTTTGATAAGAGAGTTAGCAGCAGTAAGTATATTCTGACTGGAGCGATAATTCTTTTCCAGTTTAATTACGCGGGCATCCGGGTAATCGTTTAAAAACCGATTAATATTATAAGGTTCTGCGCCCCGCCAGCTGTATATAGATTGGTCCGGGTCACCAACTACAAATATGTTATGATGCGCCGAAGCCAACATTTGGGCCCAGTAATACTGAGCATAGTTAGTGTCTTGATATTCATCAATCATAATATAGGAAAACCATTGCTGATACTTCTCCAACACATCCGGGTGTTCCCGGAAAAGCTTAATACACAACACTATAAGGTCGTCAAAATCCAAAGCATTTAGTTCTTTAAGCCGGGCATTGTACAGTTTGAATATGCGCAGGTTCTTTTCTTTTACCTCTTGAGGTAATTTAAGGTTACTAAAATACTTCTCCGGGTCCATTAAGCTATTTTTAACCTGCTTAAAACCATAAAACATTTCTTCCGGACTAGTTGCCAGATCATTCTCTTCTTTGAGAAGTCTTTTTACTAATGATTTGCTTTCGCTTTCATTAACAATGCTAAAGTTGCGCCGGTATCCGAGCCTGTCTATATCCATGTGCAGAATCCGATAACAGGCAGCGTGAAAAGTCTGTATCCACCTGCCGACATAGTCAGGTATCATCTGCCTTACCCGCGAACGCATTTCCTGGGCAGCTTTGTTGGTAAAGGTAATAGCCAATACCGAATTAGCTGCTATCCCACTGCTCATTAAGTGGGCAAGCCTGCGGGTAAGAACCCTGGTTTTGCCACTACCTGCCCCTGCCAGCACCATACAGGGACCTTCACCATGTAATACTGCTTCCCGCTGTTGTTCATTTAAATTTTCCAATAAATCTATCATAAAATAAAACCACCTTAAAAATTTCTGTCATCAGGAAAGGTGTAGTAATCATATCAGGTAAAAAGAAATGCCTTAATATATATATTAATAAATTAATAATACCATAAAGACTGCAGTACTTTCATGCTATATTAAGAATAACTGGAATATTTTGGAGGGTATTATGGGAAGGGGGATTAAAATTATCGCCTGCGTATTCAGAATATACCGACTATTATTAACTGCAAACCTCTAGAAATAATTCTACTAATTCGGGGTCAAACTGAATTCCCGCATATCTTTTTAGTTCATCAATTGCCTGCTCGTGGTCCATGGCCTGACGGTACGGACGGTCACTGGTCATAGCATCATAAGCATCAGCTATAGCCAGAATACGGCATTCCAGCGGAATATCTTCACCCTCCAGGCCCAACGGATAACCTTTACCATTCCACCATTCATGGTGCTTGAGAATCCAATCTGCAATTATGACCAATTCCGGTGCCGATAAGGCGATACGATGGCCAATTTCACAATGACGCTTCATTATAGAGTATTCGGCTTTGCTTAATGGCCCCTCTTTGAACAGAATTGAATCGGGTACCCCCACTTTACCAATATCGTGAAACTGAGCCAGCAGACGCAAATCATTTACGGTTCTATCTGAAAGCTCCAACGCCCGGGCCATTCTAGCCACCAGTACTTGTAAGCGGTCAGCATGCCCTTCAGTAATGAAATCTCGTGCCTCCAGAGCCCGCATCATGGTATGGACAATTGAGCTGCGGGCACTTAAACGGCTGTGTAATTTTTCCCGGTACATATTGTTATCAGCTTCTTCAAAAATACTGCTCATAGCGATTTCAGGCGAAGTACGAACTGCATAACCTATGGATATGCTTAAAGGAAGCTCAGAAACATTTTCATTATAGTCCTGTACCTTTTTTCTAATACGTTCTAATGTACGTTTTACCGTATCCTCAGAGGTTTCAGGAAGAAGAATGGCAAATTCATCTCCACCTACCCGGGCTACTATATCATTTTTACGAAAGCACTGATTAATCAGGTTGGCAACCGTTTTCAGCAGCAAATCGCCTTTTTCATGTCCCAGGGTGTCATTTACTATTTTCAACCCATCCACATCGCACATTACTAACCCTACCGGGTCGTACTCACCATTTTCCAGCAGACTCATTTGCTCCTCAAAATAGCGACGGTTATACAGGCCGGTTAAGGCATCGTGGGTACTCAAATAGTTCAGTTGATCTTCAGCTTCTTTTCTACCAGTTATATCCCGACCTACTGATTGGTAGTCAACCAGCAAACCCTTTTCATTAAACAAAGCGCGGTGAGTCCATTGCTGCCAGCGTATCTCTCCTCCCTCCAGGACAACCCGGTGCTCAACGGTAGTAATCGGTTTCTCATAGCTTAAACCAGCAATTTCGCTTTCAACCAGGGGCAGATCCTCTTCCAGAAAATTCGTTCGGAAATCCTTCCCCAGTAACTTCCAGCGCTCTTTATTAAAATAACGGCAATAAGTTTCATTTACAAAAGTAAGCTCGCCGCCTGGCAGAAAGCGACAAACAAGTTCAGCCTGATCTTCTACAATACCCCGGTAGCGGGCTTCGCTAATAGCCAGAGCTTCTTCAAACATCTTACGGTTAGTAATATCCAGTATAGAGGTAACGCTCTGACTGGTACCTGGAATCATGGCAATAGTAAGCATGGTTTCCCTTATACTCCCATCTCGAGACCTCAGTCTGAACTCGTAGTTCCTGGGCGCCGCATCCGGCGATTCTCTCCGTCTCTGATGACAACTAATCATCCGCTCCTGATCCTCGGGGGCAACGAAGGTAGTCCATTTCATTTTACCTTCAACTTCTTCTTTACTATAGCCCGTTAATCTTTCCATTTCACTATTCATCAACGAAACGATCATATCCTCTTCAATAATAATAGTAGCCGTACCCGTAGTTTCAAATATAGTACGGTAGAGATTTTCCGACTGGCGCAGAGCCGCTTCTGCCTGCTTACGTTCACTGATATCACGGACTATACCCCTGAAACCTATTACCTGCATATTATCTTTAATAGGCAATACAGTAGTTTCAACAAACAGGGGAGTTCCATCCTTTTTTAATACCTGCCAATCCAATTCCTTCACTGACTGACCAGTTTTAAAAACCCGGTTAAAAGCCCTATATACCTTGCGCCCGTTTTCCTTGTCCATTACCAACTGGTAGTTTTGACTGTGAAGCTCATTAGCTGAGTAACCCAGCACTTTTAATAACCAGGGGTTAAAAAAAGTAAAGTTACCGGCCAGGTCAACTTCAAAATATCCATCTTCAATAGTTTCGATTATGTTACGATATTTTTCTTCACTATCCTGCAGAGCTTTCTGGGCAGCACGGTTCTCAGTAACATCACGCAGTGAAGTAATAGCACCAATTAACTTGCCTTTACGATCATAAAGAGGTGCGCTTTTTCCGGAAATATATACTCCATTATTACCAATCTGGGTGCAGAGGCTTTCGCCATAAAAAATGCCCCTATCCTGTTTGAGAAATAAATATTCTTCCTCATCATAATCGCTATAACCAAGAGCCAAATCGATTAGCATGGGCCTGCGATTGCCATAAAAAACAACCGAATATTCCCGGTTGCCTTTGCCCAGTATTTCCCTGGCTTTCACCCCGGTCAACTCTTCCATAGCCAGATTCCACATTTCTACCCTACCTTCAGCATCAACCACGAAAGCCGGATCAGGTAGAAAATTAAATATGACCTCTAATTGCTGATGAGCATTAGCCAATGCATCCTGGTTAGCCTCGGATTCGTTAAGCTGCTGCCGTAGTTCCTCTTCAATAGCGGTAAGCTGTTCATTGGCAGCTGTAAGTTCTTCCTGGATACTTTGTAACTCCTTATTACTCTTCTTCAGAGCTTTTTCCGTTTGGCGCTGCTCAGTAATATCCTCAGCCAGTACCATTTCCCCCCTGCTAATGCCATCTTCAATTATGGGGGCTACATTTAAACGAAATATGCGCTCAGAACCATCTTTATGTACTACCGTAGCATGATAGCTATCCGGTTTTTTATCTTTTAGTTTTAGCCTGCGAGCAAATTCGGCCTCCTGGTAAATATGGTGACGTTCAGGTATAAAATCCCGAACGGTCATGCCTATTACCTCTTCGGACTTATACCCTAGAGTATTCAGGCTCTTTTGATTGGCAAAAGTAATCTTGCCCTCCCGGTCATAGGTATAAAATAATTCGTTCATGTTATCCAGTAGTGTATTCAGATACTCTACCTGTTTTTGAGCAGTTATCTTGCCTCTTAATAATCTTTCTTCAGCTTGTTTGCGGTGGCTGATATCGTATATAAAAAAATACAAATAGCCAGGATATTCACCTTCGCCCGGCAGCGAATGAACCAACATTTCAACCGGTAATCGTTCTCCGTTTTTTAAATAGTATTCTTTTTCAAAATATTGAGCCTGCCCACTCTTCAGGTGCTCCTGAATAGCCTTTTCCTCAACCT
>DUMX01000007.1 GCA_012839665.1 Gelria sp. | reverse complement strand
GCCATCGCGGATGAACATAGTTCGAAATCCCCAGGGCGTCTGCTGATTATAGACGTCGCCCAGAACGGCATCATCTTTGGCAGTTCTAGTTTTTCTCCATTCATAAGAGGGTATATAAGTGCGAACCTTTGCGCTCATAGTATGGTCTATTCGGTATACTCCTCCAACCGCTTCCTCGAAGGTGGGTGGGGCTACCATGTCGGTACTTCTGGATATACCTTCTTCCGGTTTGCTGACCCAGCGGGGCAGAATCTCTGGATTAAGAAGGCTCTGGACATAATTGGCATAGGCTATTTTTTCTCTGAATTTTTCCATACTGTAGTCTTCTGGTTTTAAATCTATCCAGTCACTCTCTTTTACTGCCAGGTTTTTATCCCTGGAGATATCAAGGTTTCGGTTGATATTGTCTACAGCCGCATTATGCTCTATAGCGTCACGGGCCGTATTATTAACGTTCGCTGAAGCAGGCCGGGTATCCAAATAAGCCTCAAGCTGGGACTGAAAGCTGACCTCGCGGTCAGGTATGTCAACCTTATTGGTTTTTGAAATCAAGGTATTCTGTCCACCGACATTTTGGACTGATAAAGGCATTCCATAATCTCCTTTTGAATTAAGAATTAACAACCAAGCAAACAGGGGGACGTTCTTTTTGTTTGCCAGAATTAACAACCATATTATAAGGCCTGTTTCTTTATATATTATCGTGATTTTTCATTAATAACATTAGATATTGGTGTATACTTTTTAATACAAGCTTTAAAAGGAAATGTTTGGGAGGAATGGATATTGCGTTTAAACTGTAAGCGGTATTTCTGTCTAATATTAACCATGGCATTGTTATTTAATTTTAATATTCCGCATACATTGGCGGCACCGCAGGATGTGGCGGAGGAAGTCCGCAATATTATTAATGAAAACTATGTAGAGGAGGTTTCTGACGACGTACTGACTGCCACTACGGTTAAGGAAATGCTTAAGCGCCTGGATGACCCTTATGCCCGCTACCTCACTCAGGAAGAGTATCGGGAAGAATTGGATGCTCTGGATGGAAATTTTGTCGGGGTGGGGATATACATAAACGATGGCAGTGATGGGGTACAGGTACTGTCGGTAATTAAAGGCTCACCGGCCCAGAAGGCAGGGCTTAAGAAGAATGATGTTATTGTAGCGGCAGATGAGACTACTCTGGTAGGTGTGGACTCGGATAAGGCTATGAAGATACTGCGCGGTGAGGTTGGGAGTATGGTGGTGCTGAAGGTTAAGCGCGATGGTAAGATTTTAAGTTTTGATGTTGTCCGGGAAAAGATAGAGGTACCTACGGTTCATTCGGAAATGCCGGGTAAGGGACTGGCTTACCTGGGGATAGATGATTTCGGCCAGCGTACTATTGGGGAAATGGAGAAAGAGGTAAAGAGCCTGCAGAAAGCCCGGGCCGATAACTGGATAGTGGATCTGCGCGGTAATCCCGGAGGGTACCTGGAGTCGGCTATTGATGTAGCCGGAATTTTTCTGGGGGAAGCTCCGGTAGTAGTAGTGGAAGAACGGGAAGCTCTGGACGGCTATACTGGCACTCCCAGCAATGTATTTATAGATGGCCCTATGGTGTTATTGCAGGATGAGTATAGTGCCAGTGCGGCGGAGATTTTGGCGGGGGCTTTGCGGGATAATGAGCGCGCTATCTTAATCGGGAAAACTACTTATGGCAAGGGTACGGTACAGCAGATTTTTCCCCTGTCTAATGGGGATAGGCTAAAAATAACTGTGGCCCGTTTTTATTCCCCGGTGGGCGAGGAGATTAACGGGGCGGGAATTAAGCCGGATATTGAAGTGGAGGATGAGAACTGCCTGGCCGCAGCCGAACTAATTTTAAGCGATAATCGGGATACTATGCATGGCAGTATAATTGCGCTGGAATTGGATAGTTTTGTAGCAGCAGTCGATACCAACAAGCTGCGCCAGGCCGGTTACTGGAAGGCATGGGCCGACATTGTCGATGGGATTGGCGATGCTGCGGTGTATTATGGTAATGACACAAACTGGACTGAGCTCAGCAGTGAGGAACGTAAGCTGCAATGGTCTTATTATTATCCGGGATATGAGTTTATTGGGGATATTCCTGTGCAGGGTATTGGTATAGATATGAGGTCGGCGCTTAATGAGAAGTACATAAATGATTTTAATATTCAGCTGATTAATGCTCAGGGAGGGCAGAGGATTAAGTCGGAGCTTAAGCTGGCAAACGACAGCACTTTCAGCTGCCAGCCCCTCAAGCCCCTGGAGCCGGGCGAATACTGGCTGGTAATTCATGATACCCTGCGGTTTGCGGACGGCCAGCGGCTGCTACAGGGGCAGATTGGTATAGTTAGAGTTCAGTAATGAAATGCTACTCTCATTGTTCCTAACCTATGGTTGCTAATGCTTACATTGCCTGTTTATTTTCATTCTGTTTGCATTATACTTTAAGCATAAGATGAGATGGGACTGGGAAAGGAGGATCGAGTGGAGATCATGGATAATGTATTACGGGAAATAAGACAGGTTGCCGGTAAATATAAGGTTGAAAAGCTGGTCTTGTTCGGTTCTCGTGCCAGAGGTGATAATTCATTTCGCAGTGATTATGATATTGCGGTCTTTGGGAATGACTTGTCTGCTGCAGACAAAGCCTGTTTTTGGGCCGATATCGAGGAGATTGATACCCTGAAAAAAATCGACCTGGTGTTTGTAAATGAACCTTTAACCAGGGAACTGTTGGAGAACATTGCGGAGGAAGGGGTATGTATATATGGGGAGTTTGGAAACTAAACTAAGCAATTTTAAAAATGCCCTGCAAAGGCTTAAAGAAGCGGTTGAGCAATTCAAACAAGATAATACTAATGATCTGCTTCGTGATGGCCTTATTCAAAGGTTTGAATTTACCTATGAGCTGGCCTGGAAGACTACCAGGGAATATCTCAAAGAATTGGGAATTGTGGATAGAAATTCACCCAAGACAGTATTCAAAGAGGCATATGCCCAAAAGATTATTATAGATGAAACTAATTGGCTGCTTATGCTAAAGGATAGAAATACGATGTCCCATATGTATAGTGAAGAACTGTCTCAGGAAATTGCCAGGAGGATAACCGACAGTTACCTCAGTGAATTTGAGTTATTGCTTTCTAAATTAGAAAAGTAATGTGTGTTGCGTCTATTTCCATTTCCAGCTATAATGCAATTAACCCGACCAACCGGTCGGTCAGTTTATGCTGCATAGAAAATGGGAGGGGAAATCGTGAAAGGGAATAGGATTAAGCGGTTAGGGTATGTTTTACTGGTCCTGGTATTATCCCTGTCGTTATTGAGTGGCTGCGACAAAGGGGAAGAGGTGGTCAAGGAGACGGAATTAACCGTCAACGCGGTGAAGGTGGAGAAGCGTAACATAACCCAGGCGGTCAAGTATCCGGGGACGGTACGGGGAGTTAATGAGGTACATATAATGCCGAAGGCACCGGCGCGGGTAACTGCCATATACGTGAAACCGGGTGACCAGGTCAGTGCCGGGCAGACTCTGTTAACTTTGGACAGCAGTGACTATGAAGCTGCTATCCGGCAGGCGGAAGCGGGTGTAGCTGCGGCCGAGGCCGGCAAGAGGCTCTCATAATTAAGCCGGGCATTTT
>DUMX01000102.1 GCA_012839665.1 Gelria sp. | reverse complement strand
TCAGGTCTACTACACTGGCCCGGCAAACTGCTTCCTGAGCCCAATGGCCTTCCAAATCTGGAAAAAGAGCAGCATTAGCCGACTGGGGCAAAAAGAAAATCAAACCTGCAACCAGTAAAGTTACTGCGATAATTGGCTTCGACATTTTGAACATGGATTTAATCTCCTTCCGGCTTACTGTTCAAACTGTTATTAGTTTAAATCTGCAGATAATCCGGCAGCATTATCACGTATTTTATACAGGTTCCCTTTTTGGGTACAAACATAGATGTAACCATCCATTCCCAATAAGGGTGTATGTTCAACCGCACCTTCCAATTGACGGGACCAGTCCAGGCGCCCATTACTGCCAATAGCATATAGATGGCCTTTACTGCTGCCTGCATAAATGCGTCTGTTATTCTCATCTACAGCTGGCACCGAAACCAGGTCTAAAAGACGGTTTTCAAACTTCAAGGTTCCGGCATCAGCATCCAATCCGTATATATTACTTCCACCCACAACATAGAGCTGACCACCGGATAAAACGGGTGCAGTCAGGCAGTCGGAAATCTTAACATTGTACTGCCATAAAGGTTTTTTTCCGCTGTTGCGGTCAAAACAGTAGATTCTTCCCTGATTCAACTTCCCGGAGGATGACTTGCCACCACCCGGTCGCTTTGAAGGTTTAAGGGTAGCAGTTACATATACCCGCTCCTGCTCTCCCGGAAGGATATTAACTCCGATAAGGTCACCCAACCAGTAAGTCCAAAGCCGGTTTCCCGAGTTGTCTATGGCTACTAATTTATAAGCAGCTTTTTCATCGGCATAAACAGTAAAAAAAGTCTGTTCATCAGCAGCACAATCCATAAAACTGCGTTTATCTTTATTTTTGGTGGTGAAACGGTCGGAATTATCCCAGGGTGAGAAGTTCCAAACTGTATGCCCTTTTGGGTCCAGAGCATAAAGAGCATAAGGTAACGGCAGGTATATCAGATTATCAAGTCCCCCTGCTAACTGCGGTTCTTTATCTTTACCACCAGGCAATGCAGTAAAACTCCATCCCCGGGCTCCATTAATTTTAGTTTCTACTACCATGCCTTTACCGGCAGTAAAAATGGTTCCATTTTCTGTGATTATTGGGCTACCCATTTTACCATTACCAACTTTAGTTTCCCAGAGCAAATTGCCCTGCAAATCAATGCAGAGCATTTTGCTTCCAGTAAGAATAATTAATCTATCATTGGGCACTAAAAGTAACGGTTCGGAAGGTTTACCTACACCGGATAATTTCCAAATTATTTGACCCTTTTGGCGAGTTTCAGATGGGTAGTTATACTGTTCTAGCGTAGGTGCTGCCTGGACAGTCAGGGGGAATATACATAGAAATATCATTAAAACAGCCAATAATCGCTTCATGATATATTCCTCTTCCTCCTACTTCCAGTTTTCAACTTACCCCAACAATTTAATTAGCTCGCTCCATACTATTCATTTCTTCTATATTCTGGCAAATTCTTTTTATGGTACGAGGATATACTACCAGGTTTCCTTTTTTATAGTTTTGAATATAATTGACTACTTCATGTCGTCCCATAACCGGAATATTATGTTTGGCTTTTTTATTATAACGAATTCTCGTGTTATCACAGGATAGAACTATAATACCCTGGGTAGGTAAATTTCTTACCCCCACTACCCGGTTTAAAAAGCCTTTCAAGCGATACTCATGGGAATTTACCTGGCCGGACGGATTGCGAATAAGCTTAGAATAGCCGTTTTTCTTATGCAGTATCCAGTTTCCCCGACTGTCAACATCAATAATCCCGCCCCGCTCGCCACCATAGTTCTTAGTTTCAATGTGGAAAATTCCATTCGGCCCAATTACCACACTATCATACTCATTAGTATGTAAAGTATCTGGTCCCAGTTTAATATTATGGTATACCTTATAACGAGAATTGGGCTTCTCAAATAGAGTTAACACCGCTTGTACCTTATATTCTCCTCTATCGCCGGCTTTCATAATCTCCTTTTGATGAGCTAACTTCTCAGTCCTTTTGTTGAATGCCCAAATAAAATAGATAGTTGCTAAAAAAACCAGAAAAATAGGGGATAATATTAATAATGTCTTCATTGCTACCTCCTTTCTTTTTAAATTTTTTTAAATCCAAAATGTTTTTTACCTTATCCGGTTGTAATAGTAAACGATTTTTGCCCATATATATTAAGGATATACTGGTTTTGATTTTAAAATCAAGTGATTATTGTCTAATTATCAGATATTAACCTCCTCTGTCCGTATCTTTTTTATCATCTGGGGACAGAACCTGGTAAGTAATTTTTTCCTGATACTCCTGCAATATCTTTAACACCGGGGCAGCCAGAAAAAGACACAGGGCGAAATTACAGGCCGCATGCAAGCTGTCAAAAATTATACTGGCTATATAGGTAGCTAGAAAAGACTGAATACTCAAGGGATAGACAAAGGATAACCAGAACCCCAGATTTTGTATCCAACCAAATATATATCCCCAAAGAAAACCTATTAAAGCCAGGCCTACCGGCTTACTCCCCGGCCATAAACGATAGAAATAAGCGGTACCTGCCCCTACCAGTCCCCAGCCTATCATTTGCCAGGGAGTCCAGGGGCCCTGCCCCAAAAAAAAGTTTGACACCAGAGCGCTACTGGCACCAACCATAAATCCCGCCTGAGGACCAAAAACGCAGGCTGAAAGCATTATTATGAAGGTAGTTGGTTGGACACTGGGAACAGCAGCAAATGGTATCCTTCCTAATGCAGCTATAGCAGTAAGGGCCGCCAGCAGAACAATTTCTTTACTGGATACGGCTGCTTTCTGTGCCCAAAAATAAAGCATAATAATAGCAGCTATGGCTATTATGGTGGCTAAAAAACCCCAACTCAATAATCTAACCCCTTTTCCTGCCCTACCACCCGGGAATTATGGCGACTAAAATGCGACCTGAGGTATTCGATAGCCCGGGTTTGGTTTATTATACCTGGTTCAATCTCTGCAAACAGCCGGGCAGCCTGGGATGTATAAAAAGTATTACCAGCCATTACCTCCTGTACTGAACCATCCGCCAGTATAGCACCACTATGCATAAATACTAAACGTCCGGCATATTCACTGGCAAAATCAATATCATGAGTTACCAGCAAAACTGATTTGTTCTGCTCACACAATGTAAGCACCAGTTCTCCTATTTCTTTTTTCTGCTCTGCATCTATACCGGTAGTAGGCTCATCCAGTAAAATCAAATCCGGGTTCGAAGCCAATATTGCTGCCATACCTACCCGGTGTTTCTCCCCGGTGCTTAGCTTGTGGGGGTCATCTTCCCGCACTTCCTGTAAATTAAATTTTTCCAGCCAGAACTCGGCATCACTTGCTGCTATTTGACTGTTTAAGGCAATATCCTGCGACACTGTGTCAGTCAGAAAGAAGTTGTCTAGATTCTGCGGTAAATAGGCTAATAGATGATTTATTTTTTCCGCCTTTAGTTCTTTTCCACTGTAATCCCCTACCCTTACATATCCGCCATAACCAGGTAACAAGCCGGCTATGATTTCCAGCAAGGTACTCTTACCAGCACCATTAGCCCCTATTACAGCCGTACATTCCCCGGGCCAAATTTTCAGGTTAATATCCCTTAGGGCCGGTGCGCCTTGAGGATAAGTAAAACTGAGCCGCTTAATTTCTACCACAGGTTTACCGCTTTTTCCCTCATCCGGGCTGCTTTTATTCAGTTTACTGTCCCCATCTTCTCCGGGTACCAGGTTAAAACGGAATTCAGGTACAAACTCGGATAGCAGTTTGCGGCCTTCTTTAACTGTTAACGGCAGCTTTTCATGGGTAAATCCCGTAAATATCGCCGGTATAACAGGTATCAGGGGGTTATTTTTTTCTGCTGCCCAACGCAATTGTTCCTTACAGCCTCCCTGGAAAATGATTTCCCCGGCTTCCAGTACAACCACCCGTTCAGTCAAGGGAAAAGATTGGTCTAATCTCTGTTCGATAAGAATAATAGTTATGGCATATTCATCATTTAAATCCTTAACTAATTTAAGAAAATCACGTGCTGCCACCGGATCCAACTGGGAGGTGGGCTCATCCAATATTAACACCTGTGGGTTCATAGCCAGAACGCCGGCTAGAACAATTTTTTGCTTTTCTCCCCCAGATAAAGTATTGATATTACGTTTCCTTAAATTATTCAGATTAAGAAAATCCATCATCTCCGCTACCCGCCGCTGCATGTATGAATTAGGCAAGCCCAGGTTCTCCAGGCCGAAAGCAATATCACGTTCTACATTTTTAAAAAGCAACTGGTTATCAGGCTCCTGAAAGACAATGCCAATTTGCCGGGCTAATTGGGATTTTGTCCATTTATGCATAGGAATACCCTGATAAAAAATATCCCCGCTGACGCTCCCCCCATAAAAATCAGGAACCAGGCCACAGAGGGCCCGGGCCAAAGTTGATTTGCCGCTACCGGAAGGACCAACCAGCAGCAGGAAATCTCCCTTATGTACCTCTAAATTCAACTGGGACAAAGCCGGTTTAGAATGGCGAGGATAATAATAGGTAAAATTGTTCAGCTCAAAAACCTTATTCAGTGACAATGACTGTAGTTCCTTTCTCATAAACTAATCCTTTTCCGCTGACCATATATGCCCTCCTTGAAGAAAGGGCAGAGATAAAAAGAACAGGGCCAGAACTTCCCAATTATAAACGGGTAAGCTGACCTGCTCCAGGGGGCGATAATGATACCTGTAACCAGTATACCAACCTAACAGGGCTAGTCCCAGTACAGTCAAAGCCAGAAACAGTAACAACCAGTCCTGCAATTGCCATTTTTCTATCTGGTACACGCTGCGCCTTTTACTGCTCCCGTAGCCCCGAGCCTGCATAGCCTCTGCCATCTGCAGTGCTGCCTGTAATGAGGAGCGCAAGAGATTTAATAGTAAAGGGCCTAAATTACGGGTACGTTCCCACAATCCTTTTCCCGGCCTCTGCACTCCACGGCACCTTTGCACCTGGCCGATAGAGTGAAACCTCTCCACCATATCTGGTATCAAAGCCGCTGATATCGCCACTACCAGGACGGAACGACTATTATAGGAACCGAATATATCCATCAGCCTTTCTACCGGGATAAGAATATTAAAGGCGGTAAAAATAGCTAGAATAAGAATAAGTTTTATAGCCATAGCCACTCCAAATACTATGGCCTCCTGATATATAGGCAAGGTATAGTTAAAAATGTTAAGGCTGGTCAGCAGGATATCCCCATTTTGATTAAAGAGGCTGTTAATAAGGACAATCAACGCTGCCAGTGGTAATATAAAGGAAGTGATTTTCCGCAGTGAGCCCAGACGGTCCAGACGGTAATTGAGCAGGATTATAGCAGCCAGCATCAGCGTAAGCTGGAGCAGGTTGTTATAAAAAAGGGCCAACAAAAACCAGACCAGCAGGTAAACGGCCACACTCCGGACATGATAGTTTTCCAATACACCTGATCTCCTTACAGTTTTTCAGTTACACTACTCTATTTTACCTGATTATTTGCATAATAAAACCCGGGGTTGGAGTTTTGCATAACATATTAATAACAAGGTTTCCTT
>DUMX01000101.1 GCA_012839665.1 Gelria sp. | reverse complement strand
TTTGCCCATTCTTTAAGAAATGGCCGGGCTGACCCGATTATTACCAGGGCATTTGGAGCTATAGTTTGTATGGCTGGTTCACTAAGTTTTAAACTGTTTTCGGCATATACCGCCCTGATTAAACCGTCAGGACTAGTACCAGGTAAAGGTAAAATTAACACTTCGGCCTCTTTGCAAGCTTCTTCTACGGTATGGACCACAAAAGCTCCGGGGCCAATTTTGTCTCGGGGAAAACCAGCAACAACCACTGTAGCCCCCATTTTTACCAATTCGTTTACCAGGATAAGTTCCCGGTCATCGCCACCTAGTACAGCAATTTTTATTCCAGAAAGCACAGAACTCACCATCACTCCCCCTTTGGCGATAACCTATGGCCGCAATTAATAGCATTATATGTACTCCGCTTATAGGTGGTGCTTGTCTGAAATATAATAAAAAGGAGGGTCCCTCGCCTACTCTACAACGTAAGCAAAGGACCCTCCTCTAATTAACCCGCCATGGGTGCCAGGCACACATACCTTAAGGACACACAGCAATCACTGATGAAAATAGTTGCACCGGTATTACGACAACATGACGGAACGGCACAGGGGCCGTTCCCTACACTTCCCACCGAAGGCTAAAGCCTCCGCTACCGACAATTAACCCTATAATAAATTTTCCATACCGTAAACCACGCCCTTGTAATCAACCATCTTCTTAACCACCATCAGGACTCCGGGCGCAAATCCGGTCCGGTCCATACAGTCATGACGGATTCTTAAGGTTTGCCCTGACCCCCCAAAAATAACCTCCTGATGGGCAATCAGGCCCGGTAGACGAACACTATGTATCCTCACCTGGTCCAGATTACCACCACGACAACCAGCTATTTTCTCAAACTCGCGGATATTTCGTGGAACCCGACTGCTGCGACTTTCATTTATTAATTCCGCCGTCTTAATAGCAGTTCCTGAAGGGGCGTCCATTTTCTGGTCGTGGTGTAACTCAATAATTTCAACATCCTGAAAATATCGGGCTGCTTCCCGGGCAAATTTCATCATCAGGACTGCTCCAATAGCAAAATTGGGTATTATGGCCAGACCAACGTTATTATCCACGGCCAGTTTTTCCAGCTGTTTCAGTTCTACTTCATTAAGCCCGGTAGTCCCTACTACACAGGTAATATTTTTTTTTAAAGCTGTCCTGGTATTATTAAACACGGCCTGGGGATTAGTAAAGTCTATCATTACCTGGGGTTTAGTTTTTTCAATCACCCGGTCCAGGTCATTTTCTACCTTTAAATCTATGTCGTTTAACTGAGTTAGCTGAGAAAGTTTTTCTCCCTTACCCCGAATATCAACCAGACCTACCAGCTCCAAATCCTCATCTTGGGAAACTGCTTTTACGGTCGCTAATCCCGTCTTCCCCAGCACTCCAGTTACAATTACCTTTATCTTCTCCGCCATAAACTTACCTCCAATATTGCTTTTTAATTACTCTTATAGTTTATTGTACTCTCGAGCTTGTTCGAGTACAAATTTACTTATTTCTTGTAGGGCCCGGCGCTCCGTGAAACTTAGCCAATCTTTATGTTTTCTTCCCTTTTTTAATAGCTTAATAAACTTTTCCACCTGGGTGCATTCTATTCTTATTTTAGTTATAAGATCCGGACCACGGGTATGCTGATATAATTTGTCCAAATCCTCCACTATTTCATAAGCCCCGTTATTAATAGCTACTACTGCCGCCTGGTCTAAAAGCAAATGTTTTTGTAAATCATACTCGAGAAAAGCCTGAATTAAGGCCCAGCGTTTATCGTCCCGAAACATTAATATTTGTAAAGAAATATCTTTTTTATGAGTTTCTATCGCCAAAACCTGCTCTATAGCGCTTTTATAAATACTATTTACTTTTTCTAGATTATCTTGATCCATAATACCTCCCCTAACATCTACTACTATTTTAACTTACTCTAAAAATATTAAGCAAAGCAAATGCGGGATTAGACACTGAAATTTTTAAACTATAACTAACCCCTGGCTACTATTTTCATTGGCGGTTGCCGTTTACCCGTAGGGTATGTGTGCCCGGTACCCATGCCGGTTTAATTTGTAATAACCCCTGGTCTAATGCTATACTTTTGCTGTTAGATAGCCTGTTTAAGGAGGGGCGATAATGCCTTTTGATGGAATTGCTATCAGAGCTGTATGCCGGGAGTTAGACCAAAATCTAAGTAATGCCCGCATAGATAAAATTTATCAACCGGAAAAGGACGAAATACTTTTGCTAATACGAGCTCCGGGGAGTAAACCCCTGCGCTTGCTTATATCCGCTAACCCCCGTTGGGCTAGAATGCATAGCTGTGAACAGAGAAAGCCTAATCCCAGCACTCCACCTACCTTTTGTATGTTTTTACGCAAACACCTGGAAGGCGGAAAAATAAAGGCCATTAAGCAAGTAGATTTCGAACGCATAGTACACATATACATAGAAGCCCTGGATGAGTTTCGGGAATGGAAAACCAGGGTTCTAGTTTGCGAGTTTATGGGCCGACATTCCAATATAATACTTATAAACCCGGAAAACCAAATTATACTGGAAGCCATAAAAAAATACGGCAGTGACCTTAGTTCCTATCGGGAAGTATTGCCAGG
>DUMX01000100.1 GCA_012839665.1 Gelria sp. | reverse complement strand
TATTACGGTAAGACCCCAAATATTTTATATAGGCGCAAAGTCCCTGCAGTTCATTTAACACCGGTTGCAGGTCTTCACCTACCGGGGTATCTACTTCGATATAAAAATAATAATTAGTCCCATCATTTTGCCCCGGGTAAGATTCAATCTTACTTAAATTTAAACTTCTGTGAGCAAAAACACCTAATACCTGATAGAGAGCCCCCACCCGGTCAGGTAACGCAAAAATTATACTGGCCTTATCTCCCGAGATTTTCCTTCTTTCTTTAGCAATATGAATAAACCGGGTAACATTACCTTCTTCAGCGATATCCGGATATATTATTTCCAAACCATAGATGCGGGCAACCTGCCTGCTACCAATAGAAACTGCTTTTCTAGGCTCCTGACGTAAAGTAATAGCAGCCTGGCTGGTACTATGGCAAATTTCCGTTCGTACCTTAGGTAGATGTTTGTTAATGAAGGTCTGGCATTGCAATAGAGCTACTGGTTGTGATATTAGCAGCTCAACCTCGCCTAATTCATATTTTCTACCCGCCAACAAATCCTGTCTTATAGGCAAAAGAATTTCTCCCTGAATACTTAACTGGGTGTTGCGCAAACATTGTATAGTAGCCTTGATTGTTCCCGCCCATGAATTTTCCAGAGGTACCAGGGCTTCCTCAGCCCTGCCGTTCTCTACCAGAGTAAAGACTTCAGGTATATTAGCTGCCACCATAATATCGTCCCGCTGACCCCAGTAATAATTAGCCGCCTCCTCACTAAAGGTGCCAGATGGACCTAGTACTACGCATGCCATTGACGTGTTCCCCTTCCTATAGCCCGGGCCACGGGCTCTATTTCTTTCATTAATTGGCTAAATCCTTTAGGGGTTAAAGACTGTTCACCGTCTGACAGGGCTTTCTCCGGATGGGGATGTACTTCCACCATAATGCCATCAGCCCCAGCAGCAATTGCAGCTTTCGCCATGGGAGTAACCAGACTGCGTATCCCGGTAGCATGGCTGGGGTCAACCAGTACCGGTAGATGGGATAGCTCCTTGACTAGAGCCACTGCAGACAAATCCAGGGTGTTGCGCGTCCAGGGTTCAGGGGAACGGATTCCCCGCTCACAAAGTATTACTTGTTTGTTTCCCCCAGCCAATATATATTCAGCCGCCAGCAGCCATTCTTCTATGGTAGCTGATAATCCCCGTTTTAAAATAACCGGTTTATCGATTTTGCCCAGCTTACGCAATAAAGCGAAATTATGCATATTCCGAGCTCCCACCTGCATTACATCACCATATTCAACCACCAGCTCTATATCCTCGCTGTCCATAACTTCTGTAATTACTGGCATATTCATTTCTTCCCCTACTCGGGCCAATATTTTTAACCCTTCTTCACCCAAACCCTGAAAACTATAAGGAGAAGTACGTGGTTTAAATGCTCCTCCACGTAGGAAAGAAGCACCACACCCCCTCACTTTAAAAGCGGTTTCTTTTAATATTTCCTCGCTTTCAACAGCACAGGGACCTGCTATCACTGCCAGTTTATTTCCACCAATAACACAATTTTTAACTTTTACCTGGCTGTCTTCGGGTTGATGATTCCGGGAAACTAGCATCTCACTACCTTCCCGACTGGCCAATTTAATCATATTGACACCCCCTTAAAATAATAAAACCCCTCATCCCTATGGGACGAGAGGTTAATAGACACTTCCCGTGGTACCACCCAGTTTGCCTTGCGGCCACTTGTTTAAGGATACGGGATAATCCTGTTTCAAAATAAATAAAGCTTCACATCCCTATGGGACGAGAAGCTCATTTGCTTACCCGCGGTACCACCCAATTTGCCAATACAGGCCCGCTTAGAAAAGATACAGGTTTATCCGATATCCCCTCCCTTTTAACGGTGGGAGTCCCGCCACGGCCTACTTGCATATGTTTCAGCCGGGTGCTCCGAAGTGAACTTCGCTTCGCTTCGTTATAGGGATGCTTGCAGCCGGTGACATCCCCTCTCTGCATAATT
>DUMX01000099.1 GCA_012839665.1 Gelria sp. | reverse complement strand
TGCGCGCCTATTTTAAGGATGGTGAAATATGTTAATTCGGGAAGAGATAGAGCAAAGAGAAAAGGCTTTATTAAGCTCTCTGGCTTGCCCGGCTATTAAATCGGCTGGTCGGAAAGTTTATGAAGCCCCTGACCCTATTCGCACCTGTTTTATGGTGGACAGGGATAGAATTATTCATTCCAAATCTTTTCGCCGTTTAAAACATAAAACCCAGGTTTTTATAGCTCCTCCAGGTGACCACTATCGTACTCGCTTGACCCACACTCTAGAAGTGAACCAGATTGCGCGTACCATTGGCGCCGGGCTCAACCTTAATTTAGATTTAATTGAAGCTATGGCTCTGGCCCATGATGTTGGGCATACCCCATTTGCTCACGCTGGAGAACAAGTTTTAAATGAACTTCTAACTACCGGGTTTCGCCACAATGAGAATAGTGTTCGGGTGCTTACCAGGGTAGAGCAGCGGAAAAATCGGAAAGGATTAAACTTGAGTTCGGAAGTTTTGGATGGGGTGCTTCATCACAGTGGTTACGGGGAAGATGGGCCTCTGGCTGCAACTTTAGAGGGGCAGGTTATTCGCTTGAGTGATAAAATTGCTTACGTACAGCATGATATAGATGACTCTATCCGAGCCGGATTATTAGTCATTGGTGATATACCTCGTCAATACCTGGGGGTATTGGGAGATACCCATAGTCAACGTATTGCCACTCTGGTAAGTGATACTATTGATAATACTCGGAAACTGATGGAGCAAGGAGATAATATTCAGGTAAGACCGGGAGCAGAGGTGGAAATGGCCTTAAAAGGATTGCGAAAATTTATGTTTGATGCCATATATACCGGAAGCGTCTGTCAGGCAGAACGCAGTCGGGCGGCATTTGTTTTGGAACATCTTTTTAACTATTATTATCGCTATCCTGAAAAAATGAGCCCGGTTTATCGTGAGATAGCTGATGAAGAAGGCCTAGAAAGAGCAGTAGCGGACTATATATCAGGAATGAGTGATGCCTACTGTGTAAGTTTGTTCAAAGATATTTATATACCCCAGTCCCTAGTTCCAGATGCCCGAAGAACAATTGTGGATGAATCAGGAATTGAGAATTATCCGGTACTCAACGATGATTAATATCATTATATTGGGGAAGTTTAGCTGAGTGCCGGGGTAACATTTAAATCGGTGTTGGGGTAACAGTTACCCTGACATTTTCCTCAGTCAAACCTTCACCAAGTTCTATCCTAAATAACCAATACTAAGTATCAGGCACTTCTATAATTCTTATTTTCGATTAAAGGAGAAATACGCTGCTTGTAGAATAAGTAGACAATAGGAAATATGAACAAAAGCACAAGGAAGAGACAAGAATCGACTGGACAGAAGGAGTTATCCTTTAAATATAGAATAATGGGGAGTATTAATGGCTAAATATGATAACCGGGTAACTCGGGAAATATCTGAGCGTCTGGACATAGTTGATATTATTGGGGAGACTGTTAAGCTAACCCGTAAAGGTAACCGTTATTGGGGGTTATGTCCATTCCATACGGAAAAAACTCCCTCGTTTTGCGTGACTCCGGAACGCAATATGTTTTATTGTTTTGGTTGCCATACTGGTGGGGATATTTTTTCTTTTGTGATGAAGCATGATGGTCTGGATTTCAAGGAAGCTCTGGAAATATTAGCGGAACGAGCGGGAATAAAGTTAGTATCTACTTCAAGTGACAGGGATTATGAACAGAGAAAAAAGGTAATAGAAGTAAACCAAGCAGCTGCAGAGTTTTATCATCAGATGTTATTAAGCCATCAGGGTAGTGTAGCTCTGAAATACTTGGAAAACCGAGGCATAAAATCGGAGACTATACTGACCTATAAATTAGGGTACGCCCCTGACCAATGGAATACATTGGAGGAATACTTACTAAAAAAGGGTTTTTCGCAGGAATATGTGAAATTATCCGGTTTAATTAAACGTA
>DUMX01000098.1 GCA_012839665.1 Gelria sp. | reverse complement strand
CCTTTGGAGCAACAATTATAAAACCGCCTCTTTTGTTAGAAGTTGAATCCCTTTCTATTTCGGTATCATAGACAAGTTTTTCAATTGGATCCTGACCGTCATACTCATAATTTGGCAGCAAAATTTCCTGGCGAATGTCAAGGGCATTATACCATTCTTGGGGTGACAGCGATTCATCCGAAACGTTATTTCGAGCTCCCAAAAGCTGCTTGCACAACTGCATCATGATCTGCCCACGCAGTCCTTCTGCGTTGCCAACCTCAAACTGGGTCAGCATGTATTGCAGGGCGTCTTCACCGCCATACTTAAAGAAGTTTTCATATTCATTTTTGTGGGCATTGATATAATCCTGCGGATTGGAAGATTCCTTTGGGGATGAGAGTATAACGCTCAAATTGTCTTCCACAAGCTTTTCAATCTCTACATTTTTGCCAAAAGTAGATGTTGCATTAATCAACTTGCCAAATTCCTCTTTGCTTTCGGCAAAATCACGTACATCTTTTCCGCATTTATGATTCGCCCATCCACGCGTGTACTGCATAGAATATGGGGCTAACCCATCATCCAGGCTGAAATCGATATATTCTACATTTCCAATCAGAGCAAACATAATCATAGCATTATCTTGAAACTGCTGCTGATTTGCTTCGCCACTGTATAAATTTCGGGTTTCTGTATCCGTTTTTAGATTGACAGTTATTGCATAAGGCTCAATATCAGTAAAAAGTTCAAAGGAATCATACGCTATGTTTTCTGGAAACGTTAATAAAGAAATGACACCTCCAACCTTTGAGTTATCGCCTGCATACTCGGTTTTAAACTTTAAAAACTGCGCGGCAAGACTTTTATCATCGGGTTTCGGTACAATAGGGTTGGTAAACAGACCAATACCAACAACTATCGCTATAACTGATGCAACAGTAATCACCCAAAAAGTCGGTTTTTTATAATTCAATATATTTTTAACCCGCGCCTTTACATGGCATTCACCGAAGGCCAAAGGATTGGCCGCAAAAACCCCGTTTCTTTTTACTGAAAGTGTAAGCAGGGAACTGGAGTAACCGCTCTTGGCATCATGACTCATCTTTTGCAGAACGCTTTCGTCACAAGACATTTCCATGTCCCGACTCATGAGTGCGAAAGACAACCACATAAGCGGATTAAACCAGTGGAGAATAAGGGCGAAAAAGGCAAAGGGCTTAATGAGATAGTCCTTCCTTTTGATGTGTGTGCGTTCGTGCTCCAATATATAGGAGAGGTCGGCTTCTCTGACGCCAACAGGCACATATATTTTCGGATGAATAAACCCACAGACAAACGCTGTACCGATCTGATCTGACTCGTAAATATTGTCTTTAACCAAAGTAGCAGTTAGAAGCTGTCTCCTTATTTTTATATATGAGATTACACTGTACAAAAGCAGCACAACAATACCTGCAAGCCAAATAATGCTTAAAACATCCATCCATATCTGCATAGGATTTACGCTTGCGATTGGCGTAACCTGGGGCAAGGATGAATTCACTGTGCTGTCCAGTCTGCCTATGCCGGATTGAACAGTTGGTGTTTGCATAAAACCTATATCATTGGGCACATATTCCAGCACACCCGCATTGTTCTGAGAATCCACATTCAGCATTCCCAAAAAGCTAAAGGCTGTAGTAAAGGAGAAGGGGCAAATCAGCCGAAACAGCACCACCGCCCATAAGGCATAAGAGAAGATTTTCGGAGCTCTTCTTAAAAGTATTCGAACAAGAATAACGCCGACAGCCACATAGGATGCGGTGATACTCATGTTCAGAATGGTTGTAAACATTCCTTGCAGGTTGCTCATTTTACCGCCTCCTCAATAATTTTCTTAAGCTCCTCAGCCTCCTTTTCTGTAATCTTTCGCTCATCAAGAAAAGCTGTTAGAAATTTTGGAAGAGAACCATCAAAAGATTTCTCCACAACTGTATTGCTTTCATACTTTTGCACATCCTCCCGCTTGACAAGTGCGGTTACAACCGCATCCTGATTTTGCAGGATTCCGCGATCGCAGAGCTTTTTTAACACTGTGTAGGTGGTGGATTTCTTCCACCCGAGTTTGTCTGCACACAATCGTACAAGCTTAGTCGAATTGATGGGCTCGTTGTCCCAGATAATACTTGTAAATTTATACTCAGCATCATACAACTTAAACTTTTCCATATATTTCAACCCCCTTAGGTCTATCTGGATAAACCATACTTCGAGTCTATTATGATAGACCACATTTGTCAATAGCATGTTATGTTCAATGATTTTTTAAAACGCTTGAGGATGGGCGTATATATCTTGAAGAGTATAATGGCCAGGAGCGGCCCGCGAAGCGATATATAAAGATCGGGTAATGCGTAATGGGGTCATTCAGGAATTGCGGACAAATACGGGCCTATCAATTCGAAAGATTGCTGAATTATTAGGCGTAAACTGGAGAGTCGTTGAGCGATTAGTATCCAAATCGAACTAACCTGCAGGAAATAAGGTGACAAAAGGACCGTCCGAAACCACTGAAAAAGTGCTCTTTTACATGTCATTCTAAATAAACGATTCTGCAGCTATGAACTGGCTGCCGTTCCAGATTACAGCCTTTAAACTTTTTGTTGTATTCGGGCTTTGCTGGGTCCAGGTCTCTCCGTCCGGGGAGCATCGATGAGTCGAACACAGGTGATTAACCTTTTATCTTCTTTAACGCCCGATTTACTTCATTAAGATAAAAATACTCAGGATCAAATTTTCTCCCACCAGTATCCTTCTCGGCCCACACCAACATATCGTTATATTCTTCATGATTCTTATCACTTATGGCTTCAAGAAATGACTTATAGCCCCCGGCTCCACCCACATCTTCTGGTGGTCGATGCCTCTCCCCATCTACACAAACAGGATAATGTTCGCCTTCTTCAGCTTCGATAATTCCTTCAATAATAACTTCATGCTCCCAGTTATCACCGAAATCGTACTGATAAATGAAACTCCTACCCACTATCATATATTCATCTATTTTTACTCTCTTCGCATTCTTCTCCGGCACATCATACAAATCAGGGAATTCCGGATCAGGGATATCAAAAATGCAATCGTCAAATTCAAATTTAAAAAGGTGATAGTTCTGCCAATCAAATGCTGCCTGAATGATTTTATGTAACTTGAAAAATGTTATATTTGACGGAATCATGATTCTTCGCCAGATTGGTGGTTCGATATCCATTATGGTAATTTTGAGCTGGTATACTATTGGCATTTAATGCCCTCCTTCGTCAGGTTATATTTACTTTGAAATCCCCATAATATGTCAACTCTAGCACTTCTGTGCGTTGACAACAAAACTGCTGTTCGGATTAAGCTGTAATAGTAAAGTTTCCTACACTGTTGACCGCTACTTTGTTTATTAATACATCAGTCCCTGGATAGCAATATCGCGATTGGGTTGTTTCCTCACGATCGTATTTTGAAAAGCCGCTACCCATCTTTACCTACCAAATTTCGAAGCATGCTTTGCCCTTATCTTAGCAAGAGCATCCTGACTACTAATTTCACCTTCAAGGTACCGTTCTCCAATTTTTTGTGCGTATGCACTTGGCCTTAATCCTTCGAAATCCATTGAGGCCTTAACACTGGAGGCTACTCTTTTGTTGATGACCGTTGAAGCTTTCGCTTTCACAAATATCACCCCTCAATATTATTATACTCAAAATAGAACAAAATAGACAAAGATAAACCTCTCCTAACACCGGTATCCTCTCTTATCATTAGATAGTTCTCCTTATGCCAGCAATCTTAACCTTTATAATGAAGCCCGCTTCAATATTTGGCTATCAATTAACAAATAAGAAGCGGGCCTTATATAAGAGAATGAAAAGTAAAAAAGATTCAGAGCTACGGCATCATCAAAACTTCATCACAAGTATGAATACACATTTCCAGGTGCGAGGCTCCCAAAGTTAGCATTTCCCGGGAACGCTGGTCAGGTATGCGGTTTGCGATGGTGCGGATTTCATTAGCGATTTTCTCGCAATTATCGCGGCACTGTTGGACTCCTTGATTCATGGGCATAATGGTCACCTCCCGAGTTTAATTTATTTTAGGAACTGACTACGGTCTCTGCGTTACATAACTGCACTCGGTTACACACAGGTCACTTACTCCTTTAAGAAAAGATAAGGAGGATTTTACTGCATTTACGCAGTGCATACAAGACATTCCTTCCAGGAATTCTAATATTTTAATGACAGACGTCTTCTATGTCAATATATGTCGAAGTAACTGGTTACTTTTAGCACATGGTTAAGATACTCTAGATTGTGCAGAATAATATAATACTTAATTGCCCTGTGAAAGTCATGCTAGAAAGAGATTGAGTAAAAGGAAGGATTGATTTGAAACAGATTCCAAAGGATAAAAGCTTGGATATAGGTTTGGTTTTCATGCAGGAGGGATATCCGTCTATTAAAAACAGAGTCGAAAGGTATCCGGACGGTGTATTTCAAACACATCTGCTACTCCAAAATGTTATTTGTATGAGCGGAAAAGAGGCAGCTAAGATATTTTACGATACTGACCGGTTTCAGCGATGTAAAGCTACGCCAAAGCGAGTGCAGAAAACACTATTTGGTTTAAATGCTATACAAACTATGGATGGTAAATCTCATATTCATCGAAAACATCTGTTTCTTTCATTAGTGACGCCACATCACCAGAAGCGGTTGACGAGCCTTATATTTGACCAGTGGATGGCCTCTATCCCCAAATGGGAAGAAGCAAAAGAAATAGTCCTGTTTGATGAGGCAAAATACATTCTATGTAGGGCAGCACTTATTTGGGCAAATGTACCCTATGAAGAATCTGAGATAAATGAACGGGCAGACGATTTCGGAGCCATGATCGATTCTTTTGGAGCGGTTGGCCCGAGATACTGGAAAGGAAGAAAGGCAAGAATAAAGACTGAAAGATGGCTTATAAAGGTTATAGAGGATGTGCGGACTGGTAAATTAAAACCTGAAGAGGGCTCGGCACTTCAGGCTATATCTTTCTATAAAGAGCTTAATGGCAGCCAGCTTGACGCTCAAATAGCAGCAGTTGAACTTATAAATGTTCTTAGACCTATTGTAGCTATTGCAACCTACATTATCTTTATGGCATTGGCGCTGCATGAGAACCCCGGATATGCCAATCAGCTTCAAAGAGATAGTGAGAAGGAAGCATTCGCACAGGAAGTTAGGCGTTTCTATCCCTTTACACCTTTCATAGGGGCCAGGGTACGTGAGGACTTCATTTGGAATCAATACCAATTTACTAAAGGAACCCTTGTATTGCTTGATGCTTATGGCATGAATCATGATGCAGACATTTGGGAAAACCCTTATGATTTTCAGCCAAGTCGATTCAAAATCTGGGAGGGCAATTCATTTGAATTTATTCCCCAAGGCGGTGGAGATCCCGCCACAGGACACCGTTGTCCTGGCGAAGGTATAACCGTTGAGGTTATGAAAACCACTCTCGATTTTCTCATTAACAAAATTCGTTATGAAGTCCCGGAACAGAATCTTAGTTACAGTCTCAGCAGAATACCGACACTCCCACAAAGCGGTTTTGTCATGCAGAATATTCGGCGGAAATAATTTAATATGTAGAAAATAGGGCCTTCACTTTTAAAAAAGCCCCATTTTAATATTCATCTCTGCGTGAGTGCAAAAATCTCTGCTCAATCTGAATCTTGATAGGTATTGAACGTTAGATTGTCTTGCTTTTTTACTTTGTTCATTTTCTTTACCCGTAGTGTCATCTCCCATATTTTTTTCTTAGCTTGGCAAGCACTTCCTGACCATCTCCACCTGTCAGGCGAGTTCATTCTGCACTAGTCGCAGGAGAATATCTTCCAGACTGCTCTCCTTTAGTCCGAAAGCAATGACTTGGGCGTTGTTGTTTAGTGCTTCCTGCATTATCAAGGGTCGCAATTCTATATTTTTAACAGTATTGATATCCATTCTAAGACCATTTGCTTCAACCTGATTGACCCCAGGAATAAGCCTTAAAGCTTGAACAAGCTTATCGTTGGGCTTGGCCAGTAGTAATTCCAGGTTCATACTATCGCTAAGGATGCTACGCAGATTGGCAATAGTATCCATGGCTACAAGGTGACCATGGTCAAAGATGCCTACTACATCGCAGATGCTTTCAACCTCGGGCAGTACATGGGAGGACATCAAAACCGTAAGCTCATTTTCCTGCCGCAGGCGCACAATCAATTCCCTCATGTTTTTAGCTCCCAGGGGATCTAAACCCAGGGTAGGTTCGTCCAGGAAAAGAACTTTGGGCTCCGATAGCAGAGCTTGAGCCAACCCCAGGCGATGCCGCATTCCACGCGAATACCCTCCCACATAAGCATTTTTCTTATCCATCAGTCCTACCATCTCAAGAACTGAATCGATGCGCTGCGGGGCTTCATTGACAGGCACATTCAGCAATTTGCATATATAGTGCAGGGTTTCCAGAGTAGTCATGCGGGGATAAAAGGCCGGATTTTCAGCCACATAACCGATATGAGTGCGCACTTTCATCGGTTCTTTCACCACGTCATAACCTGCCACAAGGGCGGTTCCGCTATCCGGTCTGATCAGGCTTACCATCATTTTAAAGGTGGTTGTCTTGCCTGCTCCGTTTAAACCCAGCAGGCCGAAAGAAGTACCTTTCTCAACACGAAAGCTAACATTATCAACTGCTCGCAAGCTGCCGTAATTTTTACATAGTCTTTGAACATCTACAGCTAATTCCATAATTTAGCCCCCCTAATTTCTGAAAGCAACGTTCTGGTGCTCAAAGATCCAGGTGCTCAGAAGAAGCACCAAAACAGTCATCGTTAATAGTGATAGACAGCACACCAGCGCATCGCCTGGACTGGTTAAGGCAAATTTCTGAAACTTGGAGAAAATGCTCAGGAAGAATTTAACTGCGACAGGCAGTCCTCCAAAACTATCTATATGCAAAATTTGGCCCACCCGACTCAAGAATTCGCCTCCCAGGGGGTGGGCTGGAGCCATAAAGACCAGAGCGGCCAAGGCGGTGGTGGCCGTGGTGGGTGCGAATATAGAGATTAAGATAGTTATTGCAACGAAAAATAAAGCCACACAACTGACTATGGCCACTAGAGTAAGCCATTGGCTTAAAGGAGGCATAGCCAGATGCCATCGGTATTGGGAGATTCCTGAAAACTGAGCCCAATAATATGCGGCAATTAATTCTGCTACTAAAAGGGGTATAATCATCAGTACGTAGGCAAAATATTTGCCCATTAGCAGGGAGCTCCGAGGCAAAGGCTTAGAAAGAACTAGTTCCAGCGTACCCTTTTCCTTTTCTCCTACTACCGAATCCATAGCGGCAAGTATCCCAATCATAGGGCATAATATCGCAAACAGTTCGAAAAAGGGATCCAAGACGTTACTGGATTTGGCTGTAGGACCTACTTCTGTATACAAGGCCATAAGTATACCACCAAAAATGAACATCAATAAAAATATCACCTTATAGTTGCGCAGGTTTTCCTGCAACTCCCGTTGTAAAACAGCGATCATTTTCATTTATTATCATCTCGCTTTCCTTATTAACCGGGATAACTCCTGACTTTAAACCATTTTATCTATATATTCTACTATATTATCATTTTTCCTTGCTAGCCAGATATTCCAGGAGAATAACAACTAATAATCAGAATCCGCATTTCCATTCGGGACACACCCTTATTTTTCGCTACATCCATTACTATAACCTTAGACGGATTTACAGCACAAATAACGGCTGGCCACCGGCAGTCTACCGGCGGATGTATTTTCATATTCCTCGCCAGTTTCCCAACCCTACCCCTTTGTTTGTCTGTGGGAACATAATCACAAACATCACAAGCGTATTTTTCTCGACACTTTACGCCCGGTATAGCCTTACCACTGTCTCCACGTCTCGTCATATTGCTTATATCAATTTATCATAATCTTGAGTGCCGTAAAAGAAACGCAGGATGCTTACTATTTTAGCATCTTCATCCACTTTATAAATGATAATATAGTTTTTTACCACTACCTTGCTGATGCTCCTGGTCAACTATTACCACCAGCAGATAATGGCTGGGCTAGCTGGAGTCCAGGATGTTTTTTATGAGGGCATTTTCTCTTGACATGGGGACAGTTCTTCTGACATACAGGAATTTAAACGTTTTTCAAATGAGCAGGATGAGGCTAAGTCATAAATGAAAATAATGAAATGATTAAAACGCTTGAGGATGGGCGTATATATCTTGAGGAGTATTTGGCGAAGAAATGGCCAGGAACGGCCCGGGAAGCAATACATGAAGATCGGGTAATGCGTAATGAGGTCATTCAGGAATTACGGACAAATACGGGCCTATCAATTCGAAAGATTGCTGAATTATTAGGCGTAAACCGGGGAGTCGTAGAGCGATTAGTATCCAAATCGAACTAACCTGCGAGATAATAATGTGACAAAAGGACCGTCCCCGCGTCATTCAAAAACTTGTTGTGTAATTGTACATTGCATTGTACAATATATTAAAGAGGTGATTTTTATGATAGCGACAAATTATTCAGATGTAAGGCAAAACTTCAAAGAATACTGCGACAAGGCTACTTATGATTTTGAAACTATTATCGTTACTCGGGAGAGAGGCGAAAATGTAGTGATTATATCCGAATCGGAGTATAACAACCTTTTGGAAAACCTTTATGTACGAAGCAATCCGGAATATTATAATGAACTACTGCAATCTATTGAACAGTTAAAAAGAGGTAGAGGGAAGAAAAGAGAGCTATTAGATGAATAAGATATTTTCAGATATCTCCTGGGAGCATTATTTATATTGGCAAGTTAATGATAAAAAGATACTAAGAAAAATTAACGATTTAATAAAAGATATCGAAAGAAATGATAATGATGGTTTAGGTAAACCAGAGCCTTTGAAACATGAATTGTCTGGATACTGGAGTCGTCGTATTACATCCGAGCATAGATTAATTTACAGTATCGATGAAGATAATATTTATATAGCAAGTTGTAAGGGACATTATTAGCATCCGTATAATCCAATGAAAAGCCCCTCAAACAGCACTGAATTTCGCAGTTGCTTTGCTGTGGCTCCCACTCCCGAACTGGCGTATGCGTTCGTTCAGAGATATGTTGAACGAATTATAAATCAAGAAAACCGAGCCTATTATGATTAAAGCAACCAAAACGCCGCCAACCGAGTACAGAGGTGCATTGAACATATTATCGTCTGAAAGACCCATGAATCACAACACATTATCGTTAAAGACGTAAGCCCCTGCTCCGGCTGTGTTGCTTGCGTAAGTATGTACTTTCTGCGGATTTGTAAGCGTGACAAATATGCTCAGGCTGTCCGCTTGGTCTGCTGGGGCTGTTGTTGTTATCAAGGTGTATCCCGGTGCGTAATATTCCTCAAAAGCGGGTCTTTCGCAGATTCCGACAACTGTGTAGGTTCTCTCGGCTTTTGGCACAAGAGTTTCTTGAGCCACTATTCGTCATCATTATTATACACTCAACATGCGGTGTACGGGGAAACATGTCGACAGGTTGAACCTCGGTTATGGTATAACCTGAAGATGCAAATAGCCGCAAATCGCGGGCCAGGGTGGAGGGGTTGCAGGAGACGTATATGATGCACGGAGCACCGGTTTTAATAACTGCTTCAATGGTCTGCGCCTTGCAGCCAGCCCGGGGTGGGTCCAGGACAACTACATCAAAGGGCTGATTTAACCGGGTGATTATTTCTTCACAGGAACCGGCATAAAATATGGCATTCTGGATACTATTTATGGCAGCATTCTGCTTTGCATCTGCCACCGCTTGCGGGTAAAGCTCCACTCCGGTTACCTGGGAAGCATTTTTTGCCAGACTCAAGGCAATGGTGCCAATACCACAAAAACCGTCTATTACTGATTCCCTGCCACTTAGAGCGGCATATTGGTGGATAAGTTGATAGAGTTTTTCGGTCTGCTGGTGATTGACCTGTAAAAAGGCCAGAGGAGATACCCGAAAAGTTAAACCACATAGTTGTTCCTCTAAATAAGGGGCTCCCTGCAATGTCGTAATCTCGGAATCCTGATTAATGTGCAGGGACAAGTTAGTAGGTAAAGATAAAGCCCAGTCAGACAATGCCTCATTATTGCATTTACCGCTTAATACTAAACTCATATGCCCGTTCCAGGATGAACGCCGAAGGCTAATTTCCGTTCCTGGTTGTACCTCCAGGGTGGCTAGATTAGCTGCCAGGCTGTTTTGAACCTGTTCCATATCCTCATGAATCAGGGTACAGCCACCAAGGGGTATCAGGTCATGACTACCTTCACGGTAAAAACCCATTTGTATTTTGCCATTAACCATGGCGGTATGCCAGACTACTTTGTTGCGATAGCGGTACGGTTCTTCCATGCCTATGACCGGCAGTACTTTAACCTCTATTCCCCCTAAACGTTTCAGAGTTTCCTGAACCACGTTTCTTTTTAAATTCAGTTCCCGGGCATAATCAACATGCTGGTAGGCACAGCCGCCACAATCATAATAAGCCGGACAGACTGGTTGCCTGCGGTCAGATGAGGCAGTGTAAATCCCGGTTAGCTTCCCCCGGGCAAATCGTTTATGCTCTTGCACAATTTCTACCTCAACCTCTTCACCGGGGATGGCATAAGGAATAAATACCACCTTACCATCAATGCGGGCTACACCTTCTCCGCGGTGGCTGATACCTTCGATTTTAGCCTGCATCAAACTGGCCTCCTCCATTATTATCCGCTTATACACTAATGTATTTCTCTTTATTTTAGCCCAGTTTAGCAATCTCTCAAAGTAGCCCGGGGGCCTTTTTCAAACAGGCATTCTATGAGTTCAGCCTCGCTGCGCATACCGACTACACGATGTTCCTGGTCAACTATTACCACCAGCAGATAATGGTTGGGTTGACTGGAGTCCAGTATATTTTTGATAAAAGCATCTTCCAGGCTTACTACCTGCCGGGAGGATAGGAATCCCTTGCGGGCCAGTTCACCTTTTTTACGTACCAAAAAACGTATAAAGGCATAAACCAATAATCTCGATTCCCGACGCGCCGCCCAGAAAAGAAATACCCCCAGTATAACGAAATTTATACCGGTAAGGTTAATCCAGGTAAGATAAGCTCCTCCGGCAATCATTAACCCCCCCAGGATTTCTCCAGTCAACGCTGCTATCCGGGTAGCTTTTTTATAACCCCTATAAGGCGATAGCAATGCCCGCAGTACTCGCCCTCCATCGAGAGGTAAAGCAGGCAAAAGATTTAAACATCCTAAGAGCAGGTTAACTTTAATCAGCATATCCAGGTTTAGAGGGTCCATTCTAAGAGGCAGAAAATAAAAAACCGCTGCCATGGACAGGCTGGTAAGGGGGCCTGCCAGGGCAACGTATATCTCCTTCTCCGGATCCAAGCCGGTGAAGTCCTCAATTTTGGCCTGCCCTCCGAAGGGAAACAAGTCTATTTCCGCTATTTTTAACCCCATTATTTTAGCCATCAGGCCATGAGCAGTTTCATGTACCAGAAGTGAGCCTAAAATGACTAGAATTTCCTGGGCCAGTCCCAGGTAGACATAAATAAGACATAGTAGTAAAAACAGGGGGTTTACTTTTACTTGAACACCAGATATTTTACCCAGTCGCATTATTCAAAAAGATAGTTAACATTAAGGGGACCGTCCTGGTTTCCCATCTCCAAATACAGATTACTGCTGCTTTTACCCAAAATATCATCCAGACCTACCATATCCTTTTCTTCCACCAGCACTTCTTTAAAACCACCATATAGGGAATAAATTTGGTCATCATGTTTTAACAATACCGTGCGTCCCCTGTCTTCTACAGAAATTTCCTCAACCCTTCCCGCCATTATCGGCCTGACCAGCGTATTTCCCTTAACCTTTAAGCTAAGCCCAGCTGGGCTTAGCTTAAAGGTTAAGGGAAATACGCTGGTCAGGCCGATAAT
>DUMX01000006.1 GCA_012839665.1 Gelria sp. | reverse complement strand
GTAAAGAGGATCACCCCAGTGTAGTAACCCGGACCCTGGGTGTCACCCTTTTGCCCTATGAAGGTTTGTTTTGCCGGGTTATTGAGGGCGGAGAAATACGTAAGGGCGATTCTGTAGAGGTGATTTAATGTTTCGTATCGGGATATTAGTTATGAGTGATAAAGGTGCCCGCGGTGAGCGGGAAGACCTGAGCGGGAAAAAAATAGAAGAGATGCTGGGTCCTGGCTACAGTATAGAATATTATGAAATCGTTCCGGATGAAAAAGATATTATAGCCGAAAAATTACGTAATGCCTGTGATTTTTTGGCTTTGGATTTATTACTTACTTCTGGTGGAACCGGGTTTTCTGACCGTGATGTAACACCGGATGCCACCCTGGAGGTCATAGAAAAAACGACACCGGGAATATCGGAAGCTATACGTTATTATGGTTTGCAAAAGACCCCCAAGGCCATGTTGTCACGGGCAGTTGCTGGAATTCGGGGTAAAACCTTGATAATTAATATGCCTGGAAGTGTCAGGGGAGTACGTGAATCTCTGGAGGCTATATTACCGGCTTTGGGACACGGACTGGAGATACTGGCAGGCAGTGCCGGCGAATGTGGACAGGAGTAGCCTACGAAAAATTACGAAAAATAATGATAATAAGAGGTATAAAAAGAAAATAACAGTAGCATAATATAAATCGATAGTATTGGGCAGATTTCAGGGATAATCTAATTTGAATACTTCCATAGTCTCGCCTAATATTATAATTACATGTTAGCACTCGCACTCATTGAGTGCTAACAACACCACTAATTTTGAAGGGGGTATACCTTTGAGGATCCAACCATTATCAGACAAGCTAGTTGTTAAAGTTATGGAAGTTACTGAAGAAAAAACCAAAAGCGGGCTGTATGTTCCCGATACAGCCAAAGAAAAACCTCAGGAAGGTGAAGTGCTGGCAGTCGGTCCCGGCGTGATGAACGATAAGGGAGAAAGGCTGCCTATGACCGTAGCTGTTGGCGATCGGGTTATTTTCTCCAAATATGCCGGTACCGAAATTAAGCTTGACGGAGAAGAATACTTAATTATGGCCGAGCGGGACATACTGGCAAAACTAAATTAACGAAAGAAGGAGGCTAAATAAATGATTGCCAAGGAAATAAAGTTTGGCGAAGATGCTAGAAGGGCATTGGAAAGGGGCGTAGATACCCTGGCCAATACTGTAAAAGTAACTCTAGGCCCCAAAGGCCGCAATATTGTTCTGGACCGTAAGTTTGGGGCACCTAGTATAACTAATGACGGTGTTACCATTGCCAGAGATATAGACCTGGAAGATCCCTGGGAGAACCTGGGTTGTCAGTTAGTTAAAGAAGTAGCCATTAAGACTAATGATGTAGCTGGTGACGGAACTACTACAGCAACCGTACTGGCGCAGGCTATGATTAAGGAAGGCCTGAAAAACGTTGCTGCCGGAGCTAATCCTATGATCATGAGAAAAGGAATTGAATTAGCGGTAAAGGCAGCTGTAGACGAGATAAAAGCGATAAGTAAGGAAGTAGATTCCAAAGAAGCTATCGCTCAGGTGGCAGCTATTTCTGCTGATGACCCGGAAATCGGAAGCCTGATTGCCGATGCTATGGAGAAAGTAGGTCGTGACGGGGTTATTACCGTTGAAGAATCCCAATCAGTAGGAACTTCTCTGGAAGTGGTTGAAGGTATGAGCTTTGACCGTGGCTATATATCCCCTTATATGGTTACTAATGCTGAGAAGATGGAAGCAGTCTTAGAAGAGCCCTATATTCTCATCAGCGATAAGAAAATTTCCTCGATTAACGAGGTTCTACCAGTACTGGAAAAAGTAGTTCAGACTGGGAAACCCATGTTACTTATTGCCGAGGAAGTCGAGGGAGAAGCCCTGGCTACTTTGGTAGTTAACAAACTAAGGGGTACTTTCACCTGTGCAGCCGTTAAGGCCCCTGCTTTTGGTGAAAGAAGGAAGGCCATGCTGGAGGATATCGCTATTTTAACTAAAGGTCAGGTGGCGTCTGAAGAATTGGGAGTCAGTATGGAGAACATATCCCTGGATATGCTGGGTAGGGCTCGCCAGGTAGTAATAAAGAAAGAAGAATGTATTATCGTTGATGGTGCTGGCGGTGAAGAAGATGTAAAGGCTCGCATTGCCAATATAAAGAGACAATTGGATGAAACCGATTCTGAATATGATAAAGAAAAACTGCAGGAAAGAATGGCCAAGTTATCCGGTGGCGTAGCTATTATACAGGTAGGGGCTGCCACTGAAACGGAACTAAAAGAAAGAAAACATCGTATTGAGGACGCTTTAGCAGCTACTCAGGCTGCGGTTGAAGAGGGTATTGTCCCTGGCGGCGGTGTAGCAATGCTTAATATTATAAGCGCAATTGAAAAAATAGAAGTTGAGGGTGATGAACTTACTGGAGTAAATCTGGTTAAGAAAGCCCTGGAGGAACCATTACGTCAGATTGCCAATAACGCTGGGGTAGAAGGCTCAGTAGTAGTTGAAAAGGTCAAAGAAGCTGAACGTGGGATTGGATATAATGCACTGACCGGGGTTTATGAAGACATGGTAAAAGTTGGAATTATTGACCCTGCCAAGGTTACCCGCTCGGCTTTGCAGAATGCGGCTAGTATCGCATACATGGTACTTACAACTGAAGCTGTAGTATCGGAAATCCCCAATGAGGATGAAATGAAAGCCATGGCCGGTATGGGCGGCATGGGCGGCGGTGGCGGAATGGGTATGATGTAAAAGCAAGCTATACAAAAAAAGCTGGCATTTAGCCAGCTTTTTTTATGGCAATATATTGTCGTTTTAGAACAAAAATCAGGTTAATTTTAAAAATAAATGGTATAATCTTAACAGTTAAACCAGATTAATTAATTGATACGCTGTAGGAGGAAGTTATGGGGAAACTAAAATACGGAATCGTAGCACTTTTACTATATGTTTTATTGGCATCTATTGCTTACACTGTGGTTACATACTGGAATTGGAATACCGGGGTAGTCTACTCCATAACCTTTCTATTAAGTATAGTTATCTGGTATGAAGCATTAAACCGGGCTTTTTCCAGGGGCCTGGGACAAGGCCTGGGAGTAATCTTCTCCTATATTATTCCCAGTCTAATAATATCCTATCTGTATTTTGCTGCTAGCCCCATTCCCGCAGGTGAAGCCGGATTTGAAATCGGGTTTTATAAATTATTCCATCTACCCCTGATGTTTGGAATTAATAATAGTCTATTTTCCACGCACTCTTTTCTGACAATTATTTTCCCTTCACTATTAATATTAATCCTGGCTATTTACCCTCTTACCCGCTGCATTATCAGGACCCTGGAGTCCCAGCATACCCAGTACATATTCAGATAGTAAAATCTATTTTCTAATTAATCTTAATCCCCTGGCATCAGTAACAACAAATAAGGCCATATTAATAAAAACTAGCCTTAGCAAGAATTGAGGGGGAAAGATGATTCGGGGGATTTTATCGAAAATAATTGGCAGCAGCCGTTTTATTACGGTTTTTATTATTCTCAGCCTGGTTTTGGGTCTTTATAGTTATTACCTCCTTCCTAAACAGGAAAGCCCGGAGGTTTTAGCTCCGGTAGCCATGATTAGCACTATCTATCCCGGGGCTTCGCCTCAGGAAGTAGAAAGACTGGTAACCCGGGTAGTTGAGAGTAATATCCGTAAGCTGGCACCTTATGATTTTAGTGAGTCTTACAGCAAGAATAGTGTTTCTGTAGTAGTGCTACAACTGCAAAACGATGCCCCGGTGGAAAAATCGTGGAATGAACTGCGTCGGATTTTAACTGATACCCAAAGAGAGCTTCCCCCGGAGTGTTTGCCTATCCAGATTAATACCGATTTGGCAGAAACCGCAGGAATTATTATCAGCCTCTCCGGGAAGCATTATAATCCAGAAGAACTGGCGGCTATGGTCGAGAAGTTCAAAAAAAGGCTGGAGCAGGTAGAGGGCATAGCCCGGTTTGAAATCTTTGGAGAAGAAAAAAAGCGGATAGAGGTGGAAATTGACCATACCCGTCTGGCTGCGAGCGGCCTGTCCCTGGAAGAATTATTCAAAATCCTGCAGGCTCAAAATGTAGTGATTCCACCGGGAGCCATTGTCGAAGAAGGCATTAAGACCAATGTGCAGATTCCAGGTTGGTTTAATTCTCTGGACGATATTGAAAACAGTATTATAGGGGTTTCACCAGACGGGAGCGTAAAAAGGCTAAAAGACATCGCTAATATCCGCTGGGAAGTGGAACCCGACCGCCCCTTGACCCGGCATAACGGCCAATCGGCCCTCCTGTTAACTGGTTATTTTGAACCGGAAAAAAACATTCTCCTGGTAGGGAAAAACCTTCAGGATGAACTGGACCAACTAAAAAGCGAAGCTCCCTATGATATGCTGGTTGACCAGGTCTTATTTCAGCCTGACGAAGTAAACAAAAATATCTATCGTTTCCTGCTCAATCTGCTGGAAGGCATAATTCTGGTTATAATGGTAGTGTTGCTGGGAATGGGATGGAAAAATGCCCTGGTAGCTTCTACTGCTATCCCGCTTTCCATTATGCTCAGTTTTATGGCCATGTATTTGTTGGGAATTAAGGTACACGAAATATCGATTGCCGCCTTGATTATTGTCCTGGGTATACTGGTCGATGATGCTATCGTAATGGTAGATGCCATCCAGGTAGGTCTGGATAAAGGCCTGAACCGGATGGAAGCTTGCCTGCAGGGTCTTAAACAAGCAGCTATACCTATTCTCACCGCTACCCTGGTCACTATTATAGCCTTTTCTCCTATATTTGCACTTCCCGGAGCGCCCGGGGAATTTCTTAAGAGTCTTCCCCAGATAGTTTTGATAGCACTGACGGCTTCATATGTTGTAGCTATGCTTATTACCCCGGCTATGGCCTATCGTTTTTTTGACCCCGGCCAGCGTCGCAAAGATGATTGGTTGAGGAATTTTTTCGCCTATTTATTAAATAAAAGCATGGCCAGAAAAAAGACCGCCATTATTTCTTCCTTGCTAATTTTCGGCCTCGCAGTATATGCCCTTACCTTTATGGGTTTGCAGTTCTTCCCTTCGGCGGATAAGGACCTGATATATATTGATATTAATGCCCAGGCCGGGTCTACTCGGGGCAAGACCGAAGAACTGCTGGTGCAGGTGGAAGATATTCTTTCCCGGGAGGGAGAAGTGCTGGCTTATACCAGTGCCGTTGGTAGTGGTGTGCCTAAATTTTATATTACGGTACCCGTTTCTCCGCAAGCCCAGGATTTTGCCCAGGTTATGCTGCGCATTCGGCCGCAGTCGGTAGAACGTTTTCAAAACAACGAGGAACTGGCCAGTTACCTTCAGGAGAAACTGGATAGCCAGATTAGTGCCGGTAATATTAAGGTAAAATTATTGGAAAAGGCCTTTCCGGTAGCTCCGGTGCAGGTGAGGATAAGCGGGGAACAGCGGGAAAACCTGCGCCAGATTGCTGAGCAGATTAAAAGCAAACTGAAACAAATACCTGGTTCCCGTAATGTTGAAGACGATGCGGAAAAAGAAATACAGCAGTTGGTTGTTCAAGTTGATACTGAAAAGGCCAGTCAGTTGGGAATTAGCAACTATGATATTCAACGCCAGACCAGCCTGGCCCTGGAGGGGGCACGGGTTTCGGTCTTACGCCGGGAAGGGAAGCAATATAATATTCTGTTACGCTCGGATATAGATGCACAGCCAGAACTGGAAAAACTCAGTATTAAATCCCCAATTTCTGGTCGCAGCATTCCATTACAAGAAATTGCCAGTATCGAGGCTAAGCCACAGTTATCCAGCATTAAAAAATACGATGGTCAAAACTCTATTAAGGTAAGAAGTGATATAAGACCAGGCTACAGTGCCGTAGAAATCGAAAAAGAATTAAAGGATAAATTGTCCTCGGTTGAGCTGTCTGGAGCCACTCTTCTCTATGATGGTGAGTATAAACAAATCAAAGATAATTTTGGCATCCTGATTCGGGGGGCACTTGTAGCCCTTTTCCTAATTTACTTAATGTTAGTGCTACAGTTTCATTCTTTCATTCAACCTTTGGTTATATTCTTGACCATCCCCTTGGCCTTAATTGGTTCGGTACTCGGTCTACTGCTTCTCCGGCAACCGCTTTCATTTATGGCCTTTATCGGTATGGTCAGCCTTACCGGCCTGGTAATCCGTAACGCTATACTGCTTATTGATTTTATAAATGATGCCCGTTCCAGGGGATTGGTTATAGAAAAAGCCTGTGAAGATGCGGTAGAAAGAAGATTTCGCCCCATCGTCCTCAGCGCTGTTACCACCACTGTTGGTTTAGTGCCTCTGGCCTTGTCCGGTAGCAGTCTTTTTGTTCCCCTGGCCATTGCCCTCATTTTCGGCCTGCTGGTAGCCACCCTCCTAACCATGGTAATAATCCCGGTAGTCTACAGCCTCCTGGTGCGGGAGAATACCGAGGTAAAAGCGTGAGCGACCGGTCTCGATATTTTTTAGCGCTTACTCATATATAGCCATTGTACGCACAATGGCCTATAATGGTTTTAGCAAGAAAGGGAGTGGATTTCATGGCTAAATCATCGAATCTTTATATACGTATTGAACCGGATGTGAAAGAACAGGCAGAAAAGGTGTTTGAAGGGCTGGGAATTTCAATGTCAAATGCGGTGGGACTTTTCTTAAGGCAGGTGGTAATTAATCAGGGGATACCGTTTGAATTAAAATTAGAACCGGCTAACATTAAACCAGTCGATACCATGACAGAGGCAGAATTCAATACAGAGTTAGAGAAAGGATATGCAGATTATCTGGCAGGAAACGGCCGTTCTGCTAAAGAGGCGTTTGTTGACTTGCGAAAAGGCCTGAAAACATGAGGCAATACGAGGTAATTATTACGCCTGCTGCGGAAAACGATTTGCAGGAGATTTTTACTTATATTGCTACTGAATTATTAGAACCTCAAACAGCAATTAACCTGTGTGATAGAATTGAACAGGAAATCTTAAAGCTGGATACCATGCCATATAGACATGCCCTCTACAAGAAAGAACCCTGGTTTTCGAGAGGGTTAAGATTCTTCCCCGTTGGCAAATTTCTTGTTTTTTACATTACCAGGGAATCTGACCGTACGGTGCATGTTCTTCGTATTATGTATGGCGGAAGAAATGTGGAAGTTGGAATCGCTCAAAGTTAAACGAAACGGGGAAAAAACGATTATATGGCAGGAAATTACTTTATTATGTTGAATTGAGCTTAAATAAGCAAACACTATGGGGAGGATTAAAGGTGCACAACGATCTGACCTTTTTCACCAATGAACCGGGAGCTACGCTGCTGGATCGCTTTAAGAAAACCCTGAAACATGTGCAGTTGCTCCAATTCAGTCCGTTCCCCTTCATCTGAGTTTATTCTCGCAGTTTAAATATACTCCTGATGATGCCCGTCAATTCCCCATAATAATACCCAATAAACAACAACTCCGGGATTTTAAGAGTCATTTAACTAGGTTTACGATATGAAAATATGCCAATTTTCCGAGCAACTCCTCGCACCCCAGACCCTGCAGGAACTGGAACAGTTACAACCCGGCCTGGATAAGATGGTCTACTAGCTTTAGAGGATAGAGTACCATAAAAGTACCTTGTAATTTATCTAGATATAAAGGTAAAATTCCCGTCAAAAAGCTAACTATTATAGCGGGGCAAAACGCCATAGGAAAATCAAGCCTTTTGGGAATGATTGGTCATTGTTCACAATTATCCAAAGCTTCATGTAAACCATTATTAAAACCAAGTTTTCGAACTGAATTTTCAGAGATATTCAAGTTCTCTGAGAAATATGACCTGCCTAAAGAACACATATTTACTGTAAACTATTGTGATAATTCCTTTGCTGACATAACCGATTATAGAACAGTTAGGTCTTATAAAAATAAAGATCGTGGCATCCGTTTTACACCGCGTAGGAAAAACCAGGATGGAACATCAACAAGTAGAAAAGTACAATTTCCAACTGTATATTTAGGCTTAAGTCGGCTATATCCAATTGGAGAGACAAAGGATGAAAACCTAAAAAATAAAAAACCTAAGTTTTCCAAAGAAGATATTGAATGGATAGCTCAATACTATAAAAAAATACTCTCAATGCATGCAGATACAATCATAGGAACTCAAGAAATAGAAATATCAGGGAGTGAAATTACAAAGAAGACATATGGAGTAGTAACTAAGCAATATGATCACCTTGTAAATTCTGCTGGACAAGACAATATGTCTCAAATATTAGCTTCAGTATTATCCTTTAAACGGCTTAAAGCTTCTATGGGTGAGGATTATCCTGGTGGTGTGTTGTTAATAGATGAAATAGATGCTGTGTTACATCCTGCAGCTCAAATAAATTTAGTTGAATTTTTGTATGAACAGGCTACGGAATTAGATCTACAAATCGTTGCTACGACTCATTCATTGAGGTTGTTGGAGTATTTACTTAAAAGATACGAAATTGAACGATACAATAAACAGGCAAGGTTTTATGATACGGAAATTATTTACTTATCTCTTGAAGGAAGTAAAGTTTACCAAATTGAGGATTTAACCTGGTCAAAAATTGAATCCAATTTGCTCTTATTGGCTGCTGGTATGAGGGATCGAAGTCTTCCAGCTATTCCATTGTTTTCCGAAGACGAAGTAACAAGATGGTTTTTGCAGCATTTGCTCCCAGAATACCAATCAAAACTTCAATATATCGAAGCTAATCTCTCATATTCTCAGCTGATAGATTTAAGAAGCCAAGATAAGAAATATTTCAGAACTGTACTTATTGTTTTAGATGGAGATCAGTTTAACAATAAAGCTATTGACCCTTTTAATAATATTTTAACTTTACCCGAAGATGGGTTACCACCGGAGAAGGTTTTTTATAATTTC
>DUMX01000097.1 GCA_012839665.1 Gelria sp. | reverse complement strand
TGTTTCTAAGTTTAGTAATCGTAATGATAGTTTGGAAAAGCAGGTTTGTGATTTTATAAACAAGAACTATCCGCAGTTAACTGTAACTATGGGAGCTAAGATTTCGGGTAAGCTCAACTTTCCCCGTCGGGCAACTACTGCTTATTATACTGCCATGACTGATAGGGAATGGAACAACTTCGTGGATGAAATCGAAAAGGCATTAACGGAGAGAGGACTGGAATGTGAAGTGCATATTCTCAAGGCTGACGGGGGTACGTTAACACTGAATGTTTCTCGGGATATGCCTTGTGAAACAGTTTTTTCAGGACCTGCTGCCAGTACTATGGGAGCACTGGCTTTGGCAGAAGAAGGTATGAATGCGGTAGTGCTGGATATCGGGGGTACAACTACCGATATAGCTCTGCTGATAGATGGGGTACCCCTTTATGCCTCTAAAGGGGCCAGTATTAACCAGCGTTATACTCATGTAAATGCTTTTGCGGTACGTTCTATAGCCCTGGGAGGAGATAGCAGTATTACCGTAAATGCAGGGCAGGTAGAAGTCCAGGCTTACCGCCAGGACGTAGCCGCCTGTTTTGGTGGCAGTATTGCAACTGTAACTGATGCCTTTAACTACAAGTTTAACCTGAATATTGGTAATTCGGAGCTTTCCGCTGCTGCCCTGGAGAAACTGTCGGGTCAGGAATTTACCAAAGAAGAATTGGCGGCAGCAGTTGTTATGATTGTTACTGACCGTTTACGAGATACTATAACGAATATGTTTAAGGAATGGGAGAATGAACCTGCTTATAAAGTTTGGGAAGTTATTAATAAACGTAAATACACTTTAGAACAAATAATTGGCATAGGTGCGGCCTCACGGGCTATAGTTCCTGAACTGGCAAAAGCCATGCAGGTTAACCATTTTGTGCACCAATATGCAGATGTGGCTAATGCCCTGGGAGCTGCAGTAGCCCGGCCTACTTTGGTTGTAAACCTGCATGTTGATACCCAGACTAAAACTTACACCCTGGATCCAGGCGGAGTACGGGGCACTGTGAAAAATCCACGTAACTTTCAACTGGAAGACGCTCGTCAAATAGCCCAAAATCACCTGGAAGAAGTGGCCCGAGAAAGAGGTATGGGCAGCTATACTAATGAATCCAGCTTTTTCATGGAAGAGCAATTTAACATGATTGGAGGCTGGGACCGGTCTGGTAAGCTATTTGATGTTGGTCTACAGGTTGCTCCTGGTTTCATTGAAGAATTCAAGGGGGTGAAAGCGTGAAACCAACAGGAATATTATTTTTTCCCGCTTTTGACTGGGCTATTAGCCCAACTCATCCGGAACGAGAGGAACGCTTGCTTTATACCCGTGACCAGATATTTGAAGAAGGGATTATGGACTTACCGCAAATTAAAGAGTATCAACCTGGACTGGCTACTGCTAAAGATATAGCCCGGGTCCATTTCTGTGTTCCTGATGTAGAAGCCCAGATTACCGAAGCTCATTTGGTATCTGTCGGTTCAGCGATGCGTTTAGCCGATGCTTATATGCAGGGGGAAATCAAAAATGGATTTGCCATTATCCGTCCCCCTGGGCACCATGCTAAGACGGTCAGTCATGGGAATCGCGGTTTTTGCAATATAAACAATGAAGCCATTATGATTGAGTATCTGCGCCAAAAATATGGAATCAAAAGGATAGCCGTAGTAGATACTGACGTTCATCATGGTGATGGCACTCAAGAAATATTTTACAATGATCCGGATGTACTTTTTATCTCTTTTCATCAGGATGGTCGCACCCTTTATCCTGGCTCTGGCCATTTGGATGAATTGGGGGGGCCTTTGGCTTATGGTACTACCATAAATCTACCCTTGGCCCCGCGGACTACTGATACCGGCATACTATATGCCCTGGAAAAATTGATAATGCCCTTGCTGGAGGAATTTAAGCCCGAGTTGGTTGTAAATTCTGCCGGGCAGGATAACCATTATAGTGACCCCCTGGCCGATATGCGTTTTAGTGCGCAAGGTTATGCCCGTTTAAATGAGATATTAGCTCCGGATATAGCGGTCCTAGAGGGGGGCTACTCAGTACAAACAGCTTTGCCCTATGTTAACATGAGTCTAATTATGGCTATGGCTGGCATAGATTATACTAGTTTGCGTGAACCTGACTATGTTCCTGAGCGTATGCGAGAAAATCCTGCTAATCTGGAATATATTGAAAAAATGGCTGAACGGCAACTACAGGTTTTCCGCCAACGGGAAGAAAAAATAGCTAAAAACCGTAAAACTAAGGAGCGCTTCTACAATATGCACAAACATATTTTCTATGACACCGATTACATTCATGAGGACCAAAGCATACAGCTAAGGCTCTGTCAGGAATGTCCCGGTTTTAGACTGATTACATCCAGTGCTCAGCACCCGAATGGGTATAACTATCGGGTTTACTGTGTGTCCATACCGGCCAATGCCTGCGCTAGTTGTCAATCTGAGGCTCGTTCCTGCTATACTGATATGTCAGGTAATGACCGTTATGACTTAATTTACTTACAAGACCGAATTGATGATGAATATCGTAGTATAGATACTAAAAAGGATCTGGAGATGGTGTTGTAGTATGTCCATAAAACCTCTGGAGGATAGTCTCATAAATAAAATTGCCGCCGGAGAAGTTATCGAAAGACCAGCTTCAGTAGTGAAGGAATTAATTGAGAACTCTATCGATGCTGCTGCTACTATAATCACAGTCAATATTAATCGGGGCGGAATAGATAGAATAGAGGTAGAAGATAATGGCCAGGGTATAGAGACCGAAGATATCCCCCTGGCTTTTCAGCGGCATGCTACCAGTAAAATTGCTTCGTTGGAGGATCTTTTCAATATTAACACTATGGGTTTTCGCGGGGAAGCGTTGCCTAGCATAGCTTCGGTATCACGTGTCGACCTGTATAGCCAGAAAGCTAACGGTACAGGTGTATTTGTTCGGGTAGAAGGGGGACGTTTTCTCAAGCAGGAAAACTGTCCCGGCCCGGTGGGTACCAGAATAATAGTTAGTGATTTATTCTTCAATACCCCGGCGCGGCGGAGTTTTCTTAAATCTACAGTAACAGAAGGGAATCATATTTATGAATTGCTTCGTAAATATGCCCTGTCCCGCCCTGATATTTCCTTTAGTTTCAGTAATGATAAAAAACAGTTCTTTAAAACCCCCGGGAACGGAAATCTTAAGGATACAGTTTTGTGTGTTTATGGTCGGGATTTTGCTAATTATTTAACTGAGGTAGCTTACATTGGGGAACAGTATACTATTGAGGGTCTAATATCTACTCCAGAGTTAAGACGAAACAACCGTAAGCATCAACATTTTTTTGTTAATAATCGTCCGGTACGTAGTGCACTACTTTATAAAGTGGTGGATCAGGCTTATAAGGGCCTTTTACTTTCCCGGGAACAACCGGCAATTATTTTATCTCTAAAAACCCCTCCCGGAAGTGTAGATGTTAATGTTCATCCCCAGAAAAACGAAGTTCGTTTTAAAGATGAAAAAACGGTATTTAGAACTGTCCAGGCAGTTATAAAAGACGTTTTGGGACAGATAGATTACCGTTCCATAAACTATTTGCCACCGGGGCTTAATTCTTATCCACCTGTTTCCACCGAGCAAAATCATGGGCAGCGGGGGGCAGTATATGAAAACGACATAGGTTTTGATTTTACTGGTCAGCCCAGCAGTTTAAACTCAGTTTCTTTGCAGTCTTTAAGTCGGAGAACAAAAGAGGAGCAGTTAGCTGAGAGGGGATTCAGGATTATCGGCCAGTGTTTGAATTCTTACATACTGCTAGAAATGAAACAGGCTCTCTATAATGCGCTCGTGGGCAGCATGCT
>DUMX01000096.1 GCA_012839665.1 Gelria sp. | reverse complement strand
CAATCATTAACCCCGGAAAACTTCCATACTATGGTGGAAAAAATTAAAAATCTGAAAGCGGTACTGGAAAACGGTCAGGAGTGAGCAGTCAGGTGTCAGGAATAAGTCGTAAACGGAAAGACGATATGGCTAATGTATTCATAATTGGACTGGGTCTAATCGGGGGGTCACTAGGTTTGGCTCTCCGGGGAAACCCGCAAGTTAAAACCGTAAGCGGTTTTGACATTGACCCTCAAACTATGCAACAGGCAAAACAAATAGGGGCTATAGATAATGGCGTTGCCTTTACTACAGGTACTGCTGAAGCCGATGTTATAATAATTTGCACCCCTTTGCGATTTTATGCCGAGATAATTGAGGAGATAAAAGCTTACCTTAAACCAGGTTGTATAGTAACTGATGTGGGCAGTACCAAACAACCGGTTATGCAGCTTTTCAAGCATATACCAGATCATATCTGTTGTATAGGTGGGCATCCCATGGCCGGAGCAGAGATAAAAGGGATAAACGGAGCTGACCGTTACCTGTTTGAAAATGCAGTTTATGTTTTGACTCCAGCAGATAACGTTACCCGGCAGCAGTTAGATTTTTTAAGTAATTTATTATCTGCTACCGGTGCCCGTATCAGAATCATGTCAGCATTGCTTCACGACCGGCTGGTGGCTACAGTCAGTCATATTCCACATTTATCAGCAGTAGCCCTGGTTCACCTTACTGAGGGCAGAGAAGAAGACTTGATGATGGCAGCCGGGGGGTTCCGAGATACCACTCGTATAGCCTCATCTACTCCAGAACTTTGGGAAGACATATTATTTTCCAACCGGGATATGGTACTGGATAAATTAGATGAGTTTATAGCCCAGCTTACTGAAATCAAGTCCATTTTAGAGGCTGGTGATGCTCAGGCTATGCATGAGCAATTAAGTCGGGCTAAAGCCATTCGCGACCTCATACCCAGAGTACGTCGGGGGTTAATACCAGGTTTCTCGGATATTATTTGCATAGTACCGGATCAGCCCGGGATAATCGGTTCCCTAGGTTTAATCCTTAACCAGCATAATATTAACATCGTTGATATTGAAATCTTACGTGTCCGTGAAGGTGATGGGGGGACTATACGTTTAGGTGTACCTTCACCAGATGATGCCGAGCAAGCCGTGCAGGCCTTATTAGCTCATAACATTAAAGCCTGGGTGAAATGATAAAAACAGACGTATGATGCCAATTTAACCGTCAGTATAAGGGGGGGAAGGAATGAATAAAAATATTTCCCAAGCAAAGTCGCTTAAAGGTGAAATAACTGTTGCAGCCGATAAGTCGATATCACATCGAGCCGTAATCTTTTCTGCTTTGGCCCGGGGGAAAAGCGTAATAAGAAACCTGCTTCAAGCCGAGGATATTCAATCTACCTGCAGGTGTATGAAGGACCTGGGGGCAGACATACAGGAAATAAATAACACTTTGATAATTAATGGTGGTGGTTTACAGGGGCTAAAAGAACCGGATAGAGTATTAGACTGCGGTAATTCCGGAACCACTATGCGTTTACTTACCGGGCTGCTATCGGCACAGTCCTTTTTCTCAGTACTTGCCGGCGACCATTCCTTAAACCACAGACCTATGCGAAGAGTAATTGAACCTATGCAGTTAATGGGAGCAGAACTACAGGGGCGCCAGGGAGGAAACTACCCACCTTTGGCTATTAAAGGTAAAAAATTAAAAGGCATAGAATACTTGTCACCGGTAGCCAGTGCCCAGGTCAAAACCACCATTATGCTGGCAGCATTAAATGCAGATGGGGTTACAGAGATTTGGGAACCGGAAAAATCCCGGGACCATAGCGAAAACATGCTGGCAGCTATGGGTGCTTCCATCAAGGTTGACGGATTAAGGATTCACCTTCAGCCTGGCAAAGAACTATCAGCCCAGGAGTTTCAGGTACCGGGGGATATATCTGCAGCCGCCTTTTTCCTGGTAGCAGCTACTATCGTTCCCGGCTCCGAATTAAAAATCTATAACGTAGGTGTAAATCCAACTCGAACAGGCATTATTGATATATTGCAACAAATGGGAGCAAATATTAAGCTGGAAAACCAGCGTACCATCGGCGGCGAGATTATGGCTGATATCATTGTCACCGCTGCGCAGCTTAAGGGTGTAAAGATTGCAGGGGAAGTTATTCCACGACTGATAGACGAATTACCGGTTCTGGCAGTAGCTATGGCGGTAGCTGAAGGGGAATCGGAGGTCAGGGAAGCAGGGGAACTAAGAATAAAAGAAACTGACCGCATAGCGGCTATCTGCAGTGAACTGGGAAAAATGGGGGTAGCCATCACTGAACTAGAGGATGGTTTTCGCATAAAAGGAAAAGAGCAACCCCTTAAAGGTGCTAAAGTAGATAGCCACGGTGACCATCGTATCGCCATGAGTTTGGCGGTTGCCGCCTTAGTAGCTGAAGGTGAAACTACTATAAGTAATGCCGGAGCCGTAGACATTTCCTTCCCTACCTTCTGGGATACACTGGACAAAATATCCCGGTAAGCATCACCTATTACCCATTTTCCGGTTTAACCTAGACTGCAGGTATGATAAAATTAAAGGTAATATTTATAGGTGGTTAGGGAATGAAGATTGCTATTGATGGACCGGCTGGTGCAGGTAAAAGTACCGTTGCCAGAAAATTAGCTCAACAACTAGGCTTTGTGTATATTGATACCGGGGCTATGTACCGGGCTTTGACCTGGAAAGTGTTGCAAAATAAAATTGACCCGGAGAATGTGGAAGCACTTTATGAACTTGCTAATAATATTAGGATTCACTTCGAATATCACTCAGGCCAGCAGAAGATATTATGTGATGGGGAAGATTTAACTGCTGCCATTCGCTTACCTGAAGTTAGTGCCTTAGTTTCCACTGTCGCCTCTCATCCAGCTATTCGCAAAATAATGGTAAAACAACAACAGGAGATGGCTCGCAACGTATCCGTAGTTATGGACGGACGTGATATTGGTGAGTGTGTTTTACCAGATGCTGAGTATAAGTTCTATTTAACTGCTAATATTGAAGAGAGAACGCACCGGCGGGCGGCTGAGCTTAGCGATAGTGGCTTTACCATTGATTATGAGACCATTTCACAAGAAATTATTCAGCGTGATAAAAGCGATTCCGAAAGAGAAGTAGGAAGCCTGAAAATATTGGCCGAATCAATAGTAATAGACAGCAGTAACCTGACCATAGAACAGGTTTTGCAAAAAATGCTGGCCATCATACAGGGGGAATAAAATGTTTTATCGCTTCGCCCGTGCCATAGTCAGGTTACTATTTCTATTGTTAGGTTTAAAAAAAGAAGGCATAGATAAGCTACCCCCAAAGGGACCCGTTATTATTGCTTCGAACCATATAAGCAATTGGGATCCGATTATGGTAGGTGTAGCTTTACCGCGCCCAATCCATTTTATGGCCAAATTTGAACTGTTTAATAATAAATTTCTGGGCAAATTATTAACAGCCCTACATGCTTTTCCAGTTAAGAGAGGAAAAGCCGACCGCAAGGCTATTCGGCAGGCTCTTAAGATTTTAGAAGAAGGCGAGGTCCTGGGGATTTTTCCGGAGGGTGCTCGCCAAAAAGTTAAACCAGATGCCCAGGTTCAAAGTGGTGCCGCCTTGCTAGCATTAAGGTCCGGTGCCCAGGTAGTCCCGGTAGCTTGCATAGGAACAGAAAATAAATTTCCCTTGGGATGGTTTCACCCTTTACTGGTAAAGGTGGGTGATCCGGTTGATTTGGACAAATATAAAGACAAAAAAATCACTTCAGCATTGCTGACGGAAGTTAGCGAGGAGATAATGCAAGAAATTAATAGTCTTTTAGACAAATAAAGAAGGATTTATATATATTAATACGAATACACCCCACCAAATACTAAGTAT
>DUMX01000095.1 GCA_012839665.1 Gelria sp. | reverse complement strand
TTCATCGGTTAAGTCCATGCGGAAGAATTCTTTATAGAAGTATTTGGTTTCAGCCACCATATCGATATCGGTAAATTTGTCGGGATACAGGGTTTGGGCCGTCCACATTACCGCCAGTGGGGTTTCCAATGAGGAGAAATGGCCCCAGCGGGAAATGCCATTGGGCAGGGCCAAAACCTGGTTATTCTTAACTGCCTGCAGGGAACGCCAGTGCTCGTGGTTCATAATGTATCCCACTACATTAGGGTCATTTACTAAAATATAGTCCGGATCCCAGAGCAATATCTGTTCCAGGCTGGCATAATATTTGCCATCAAAAAGTTTCAGGTCCTGGTCTACGGATACATTTTTGACTCCGGCAGCCTGTAGCCAATCGGCCGGCAATGTCCCCCGGATGTCAGTCCGGGTGGCTTCATTGACCGAATGGTAAACCCGGATACGGTCTTGGTCAGGTATAGCTGCTACTTTTTCTTCTACCCGCTTTAGACACTGCTGGTAATATTGATTGTATTGTTGACCCTGATCAACAGTCCCTAAAACCTCAGCAATCATAGCCATAGCTGTTTGTTGTTCCTCCATATTATTAAACTCAATAACCAGGAAAGGAATACCGATTTTATTCATTTTATCTACTTCTGCCTGGTTGTGGGCAGTATCACCCTTTACAAAAACTATATCAGGATTGCATTTAGCCAGTTCTTCAATGTTGATGGCCCCACTGCTTTTAGGTACCGGAACGTCTTTGACATGGGGGTACATCTCTATCAGCAGCAAATCCCGCTGCATGCCTCCTACTGCAGCTACGATTTTATCTCCCTGTCCAAACAAAGCCAGGGCATGACCGGATTCCGGACAGAGACAGGCAATCCGCTGGGGATGGGCAGGAATGGTAACATTCCTACCGATACAATCGGTAACTGTAATAGTTTCACCAGGTTTGCTTACATCTGTTGGTTGGTCAGTTTTATGCCAGTTACTGCACCCGCCGGCTAATCCACTTAAGGCCAATAGTAATATTAATAAAAAGGTTAAGATAATATTTTTCCGCTGTGTTTTCATTATATTCTCCTCCCCTGTTCGTCTTCATACCTGGAATCAGTCGTACTAATCGCAATAATCTGTTTCAGTTCCTGCTCCGCATCCATGGGAAATGATACTACCCGAGTATTGACATTATAGAGCTGCTCCAGATTCTTCTCGGACAGTACTGTGCTGGGGCTTCCTGCTGCCAGGAAGTTCATGTTACTCATCATAGCTACCCGGGTTTTTATACCGCTATTTTCAAAATAAAAGCAATGGTTAGGGAAATGAGTAGCCATCAGAATAGCCAGGCCTTGTTTCTGTACCAGTTCTACTACCTTTTCCATAATCACGAGTTCATGTCTGAAATCTAAATGTGCTGTAGGTTCGTCCATAACTATAACCGGAGTTCTCTGGGTCAGAGCCCGGGCTACCATTACCAACTGTACTTCTCCACCGCTTAGCTGGGTATAACGCCGGTCTCTTAAATGGGTTATACCTACCGTTGCCAGTGCTCCTTCGGCGATAGCCAAATCTTCCTTCTCCGGTCGGCCAAACATACCGATATAAGCTGCCCGTCCCATAAGTACCACATCCAGGACCGTATAGGGAAAGGTTTTCTCATGGGTTTGAGGTACATAAGCTATCTGCCGGGCAATCTGCTCCGGGCGAATGCGGCTGATATTGCTGCCATTTAGTAATATTTCCCCCTCCAGGAGTTTTAAATGACCCAGGATACAATTCAGGAGGGTAGTTTTTCCGCAACCGTTAGGACCTAACAGACAAAAAAGTTCACCGGGCTCAATGCTAAAATTGATATCCTGAAAAAGGGGAATATCATTATAGCCAAAGCTAACCCTGCGGGCTTCGATTAAAGCCATGGTCTACCATCCTCCCCCTTTAGTTCTTTTCAAAAGATAGACAAAGAAGGGACCTCCCACCAAAGCGGTAAGAATCCCTAAAGGTATCTCCGAACCGGTCAGCATCCGTCCCAGGTTATCCACCAGGATAAGAAAACAGGCCCCCAGGGACAAACTGGTCGGTATCAATACCCGGTTGTCATTACCTACCAGCATGCGTCCGATGTGGGGCATGACCAGCCCTACCCAACCAATGATACCACTTACGCAGACGGCTCCGGCGGTTGCCAGGGTGGCACAGGCTATAACAATACCTTTATTTATAACCGGGTTTATACCCAAAGACCGAGCTTCTTTATCTCCCATGGACATAACATTTACCCGCCATCTAATCGCCAGTAATCCGCAAATGCCAATTACCATAGGAATACCAGCTATGGCTATATCCTGATAACGAGCTGAAGCCAGGCTACCCATGAGCCAGAACACGATAGCCGGTAATTGGTCCATGGGGTCAGCAACATATTTGGTCAGGGAAATGAGCGCAGAAAAAACCGAGGAAACAATAACCCCGCCCAGAACCAGCATTATAGTGGGGGTAGCATTGTATACCCGGGCAATGAGATAACTTAGTATTACCGCCATGACGCCGAAAGCAAAAGCAAATATATAGGTGGGGGCAATAGCGTTGAACAAAATTATGGCCAGAGCTGCACCGAATCCAGCCCCGGAACTGACCCCCAGAATACCCGAGTTCACCAGGGGATTACGAAATATTCCCTGGAAAGCAGCACCACTAATAGACAGGCAGCCACCCACCATAGCCCCCAGAATAGCCCGGGGCAGGCGGATGTCCCATACTATAGTCTGGCATATATCGGGCAGGCTACAGGGAGTCCCGGTTATTTTGCACCACAATATGTAGGTAACATCGGAGATTGATACTGGATACCGCCCCAGGAAAAGGGATACAAAAATAAAGGCCAGGGGGGCAACTACCAGCAACAGGTAGGTTAATCTCCTTTTGCCAGTATTATCCGCTAAATAATTGCCAGTCATAGGAAACACCTGCGAGCGGGTATAAGGTTGACCAGATACAATGTAAGATTACTATGCTTAATCATGCCCTTTATTGTTTCCCTTTTTTTCTGTAAATAGCGTAACCCAATGCGGTAGCGATTATAATGATGGCTACAACAATTCCGGTATTTATACCCTTATTACTGTTTTCTTTTTCACCTTCACCGGCAGTACTTTCCGCTCGCTTAGATTCATTATTGTTATCTTCTGCCTTCGATTCTGCTACCTGTTCCGAGATTTCGCCCTGCTCTCCGCTGGTCGTTAGCTTACTGTCCGAAGCTTTTTGCGCAGATGAATCGCTAGTAGCTCCTTTGGTAGCATTTGCAGCCGTATCCCTGCTGGCAGATGCTGCCGGGTCTACCGTAGCAGCTGCAGCACCTGCAGTGGTAAAGCTTAACGTAGTCTCTTTATCCAGATTAACTCCGCTCTTTGATTCTAACTGGGGGGCTACCTTTACCGTATAAGTAGTTCCTGCTTGCAGTTCCTGCAGAGGCTTAACTATAATATCTCGTCTTTTATCAAATTCTATCTGGTCATCTGCCATTATTACTTCGATGGGTACTTGTTTACCATCCTGAGAATACATGGCAAAACATTTACTGTTATTATCCCGAACCGTCATATAAACTACGTTCTTGCTAAAGCTCATTTTTATCTCTACTGGCAAAGCCACATTTTTCTGCCCATCAGCCGGACTGGAGCTAACCAGAGCCAGGGGCTGGCCTTTGCCTCCTCCGCTACCATCACCCTGCCCGGCCAGTACCGGTAGAACCAGCATAATGGAGCATAAAAGCGCCAGTGTAATAATTAATGTTTTTCTTAAATTGTTTTTTGTTTTCCATCCCATCAATTCCTAATCTCCTCCCTAATCTAATAATGCAACAGGAACTATTCTAGCCTGCCGGATGCTATAAAAGTACTGCAATCCTTACTCCCCCCATACTTATAAAAGACCA
>DUMX01000094.1 GCA_012839665.1 Gelria sp. | reverse complement strand
GAAACGGCACTACCTGATGCCAGGGCTTCCAAACAGCCCCGGCGGCCACAATTACAGATGGCGCCGCCAGTTTCAACTACCATATGCCCAACCTCTCCTGCTCCACCTATATGACCACGATACAACTCACCAGCACAAATGATTCCTCCACCTACACCAGTACTTACTGTTATATACAGCAAATCGCCGCATCCACGCCGGCGGCCAAAATAATACTCGCCCCATGCCGCCATATTAGTATCCTTTTCCACAATAATTGGTCGCCCTATACGTTGTATCAATTCCTCTTTAAAGTTTACCCGTTTCCAACCCAGATTAGGCGAATTTCTCACTACTCCCTCTGGATAAGATAAAGGACCGGGGGTAGCTACAGCTATTCCCTTGATTTCCTCTTCCTTAACTTGGCAAACCTTTCGCAATTCAGTGGCATAGTCTATTATCACATCCAGCACCTGGCCAGGCTCAGCACCTGCCGGAGTAAGCACTTGCTTTTTTTCCAGAATAATACCGTTTGTATCAGCAATTCCAGCTAATATTTTCGTACCTCCCAGATCAACCCCCAGCACCAATTCCCGCAAAACAACACCTCCCAGGAGAATTAAGAATTGAGAATTAAGAATTGGTTCCACCACCGGGAAAACGTGGTAAAGACTTTTTTTGACGCGGATTACGCGGATTTTTTAAGAATTTTTTGTATTTTGTAGGGGCAGACCCGTGTGTCTGCCCGGCCAACCACTGGCCTCTGTAGGGTATGTCCTTCATAATTTTCAGTGCCCTTCAGTGTCAAAAAATCGGATTAAAGCACAAACTTTCGCAGGGCCTCGGCTACTCCCTCTTTATCATTGGAGCGGGTAACAAAATCAGCCGCCTTTTTAACGTCTTCCCAGGCGTTACCCATAGCTACACCAACTCCAGCCCATTCAATCATCTCTATATCATTATAACTATCCCCAATAGCCATTACTTCATTCTGCTCTATCTGGTAATGAGCCGCAACCACTCGCAAAGCATCCGCCTTATTAGCCTCGCGGGCCATAATCTCCAAAAAAATCGGCTTTGAGGGCGTAATATTTAGACTATCGCCATACTTATCTTTCAATTCCCGTTCCATATCCCCGAGCAATTCCTTATCTTCTGTAACCGCCATAATTTTCATAGCCTTACCGCTGCTGCCAATATCCATCAAATCATCTACCAGAACCGGCTCTATACCTGCTATCTTCGCATAATACCGACCTTCCCGAGTAAGCGCCTCCATACATATTTGGTCCTCCAAATAACTATGGTAGTGTACTCCGGTCTGCCTGAAGAAATCAATTATCTCAGTTGCAGGTTGAGGAGACAGGGGACGATAATAAAGTATTTCTTCGGAAAGAGAGTTTTTTACCAGAGCGCCCTGATATGTAATCAAAGGAACATCCACCTTTAACTGTCGGGCATAGGTCAAAGCGGAGGGATACATACGGCCGGTTGCCAGAGTTACCAGAATTCCTTTCTGCTGCACCTGCCTTATCACCTGTAAACAACTATCCGATATTTTTAGACCTGAATCCAACAAAGTGTCATCCAAGTCAATGGCAACAAGTTTTATAGACATTTAATTCCCCCTTATATCTAATAAGCCGAGCTATTTGCCCGGCTTAATAATAGACATACGATCACATTGATTTTTTAAGCATAATACCCAAAGGGTATCCACAACCACGTATAAAATAGCACCGGGGTTGTAATACCTTCCCCACTTCTACCAGCTAAATCTGCGGTCATCCACCAGCATGCTGATAAGAAAACATAGTACACTGTATATCAAGGCACTCAATATGGCCCAACCAAAACCATGAATATCAAAGCCCTTAACAGTAACTGACGTAATCCATAACATAAAACCGTTAATTACCAGGGTAAATAACCCCAACGAGATTACATTCAGCGGTAGAGTAAGAATAATTAACAGGGGGCGAATAACAGCGTTTATTATCCCCAAGAAAATGGAACCTACTATAGCTCCCCACCAGGTAAGTTCAAAAGCCGGAATAAGCGCTGCAGTTAATAATAAGGCAAGGATACTTAGTAACCATCTGATAACCCAACCATGCACCAGCAATTCCCCCTTCTTTTATTAATTATGATTATGGATTTGCCATTATTCTAACATAATTTATCCCATTATCGATTGCTTTCTTAAAAAATATTTAAGGATTTTTTACTTTTGCCCGCCATGGTAATAATTATAGACATTTTCCGCCACCGTACGGGTTATTCCGGGAAGTTGGAGCAACTCCTCCAGGGTAGCCTGCTCTATCGCCTTTACCGAGCCAAAATGACTTAACAACTTCTTTTTACGCACCGGACCGATACCTTTGATATCATCCAGGCTGGAGACCTGCACCTTACCTGCCCGGCGCTGGCGATTATATTGAACAGCAAAACGATGAGCTTCATCCCGCAGCCTTTGCAATAACTGCAAAGCTTCGTCCCGCCGCGAAAGCCGCAGGGGTGAACTTGTACCGGGCGTATAAATTTCCTCATTCTTCTCGGCCAAACTACACACCGGTATATCCACCTGCATTTGCTGTAAAACACCATAAGCTGTGTTTACCTGCCCCAGCCCTCCATCAATAACAATCAAATCCGGTTCCGGCAGAAATGCCGGGTCCCCCTCCCAGGCTCGCCTAAAACGGCGCTGCAAAGCTTCAGCAAGCGAAGCAAAATCATCATTCCGGTCTACCTTTATTTTAAAGCGCCGGTAGGCTTTCCGGTCCGCCATACCCCTGGTAAAAACCACCATCGCAGCTACTGTTTCCTCACCTCCCAGGTGGGAGATATCGTAACATTCTATCCGCTGTGGAACTACTTCCAGATTCAGCACCTGACTTAACTGCTTGAGTATAGCCTGGTTTTTCTTTTCTTTCTCATGTTTCTCCTGCCAGAGCAAAGCGGCATTTTTTACAACCATGTCCAACAGGCTTTTCTTATCTCCTCGCTGCGGTACCCGCAGCCTGACCTTGCGCCCCTTTTCAGCCTGCAACCAGGACTGCAATACCTCAATTCCCTCGGGCAGATGACTGAGCAGTATTTCTGTCGGTATATCATCACGGTCAGCATAATAACGCTTCAGGAAAAACTCCATTAATTGAGGTTCATCCTCGTCAATAGCCCGGTTCAGCCAAAAGGTGTCTTTATCAACTATGGTACCATCCCTGATTTTAAACAGCAGTATCAAGTGTTCCTTTTCCTTCCCATTCAAAGCTATCACATCGAGGTTATAAGGATTTTCAAAACTAATCCTCTGTTTTTCCCCTACTTTTTTTATGCTTTCTATCTGGTCACGTAAGCGGGCCGCCTTTTCAAATTGCAATTGCCTGGCCGCCTTTTTCATTTCTTCCTCTTTCTGCTGTAATAATTCCCCGGAATTCCCCTCCATAAAATCCAGCAACCCCTCAACCACCCGGCGGTACTCTTCCTTCTTAATCTCTCCACTACAGGGTGCCAAACAACGCTCAATATCACGGTTTAAACAGGGACGCCTTCCCATACGCAAGGTTTTACAGGTACGCAGAGGAAAAACCAGGTTTAAAAGCTTCATAGTCTCGCGCAGAGAAGTGACATCAGTATAAGGCCCGAAATACCGGGATACACCATCCTTCTCTTCCCGCACCAGAGCCAGGCGGGGGTAATCCTCCCCGGTGGTAACCTTCAGGTAGGGATAAGTTTTATCATCCCGTAGTTGTATGTTATAGCGAGGTTTATGAGATTTGATCAGATTATTCTCCAGAATCAGGGCTTCCACTTCACTGTTGGTAACAATATAATCAAAATCAGCCACCCTGGCCATCAGAGCGCGGACTTTAGGATGCATTTTTTGAGGGGATTGAAAATAGGAGCGCATACGCTGACGCAGTGACTTGGCCTTGCCTACATAAATGACCCGACCTTCACTGTCCTTGTAAATATAAACCCCCGGCTTCAGGGGCACATTACGCAAACGTTCCTTTAACATAATTTCACCCTTTTAATGGACACAGATTTAAAAATAGAATTTTTTTGACACTGATTTTTTTAAATTTTTAAGGATGCGGATTTATGTAGTTTTTGTAGGGGTAGACACACGGGCACACAGTAGCTTTCGGTAGGAAGTGTAGGGAACGGCCCCTGTGCCGTTCCGTCATGTTGTTCGTAATACCGGTGCAGCCATTTTCATAGGTGGTTG
>DUMX01000093.1 GCA_012839665.1 Gelria sp. | reverse complement strand
CTTGATTGGGGCTTTTCACCAACCCCGCCTGGTGCTGATAGACATAAATACCCTGACTAGCTTGAATGACCGGGAATACCGCAGCGGCCTGGCCGAAGTATTAAAATACGGCATCATCTACGATGAATCCTTTTTTAGCTATCTGGAAGAAAACGTTGATAAAATCAGAGCCCGGGATGCAGAGTGCCTGAAAACCGTCATTTACCATTCCTGTCGTATAAAAAGTGAAATTGTAGCTGAAGATGAACGGGAAGAAGGATTGCGGGCAGTACTTAATTTAGGCCATACCTTTGGTCATGCCATTGAAAAACTTACTTCCTATAATATATATAATCATGGTGAGGCAGTAGCCATGGGAACTATGGCTGCGCTTTACCTGGCGCAGGATGAAGGCTTTTTACAGGAGAGCGAAGTCAGTCGGATTAAGCAGCTTTACCGGCAGATGGGCATTACAACAGTTTTTCCAAAACTGGAGGCAGAAGAAGTCTATACTGCTATGCGTAGTGATAAAAAGATTATAGCCGGCAGGTTAAGAATAGTTCTTCCCCGGGGGATAGGGGATTTTACCATTGTTGATGATTGCAGTAAGGAAAAAATAATTAAGGCTATAGTCCGAGCCTCAGCGTGATGAGGTGTCAGCTAGCGGTTGAGGTTATGCCAGTGTTCCCGGGCCTCACTTAATTCCAACAGGGCCAGAGCTTTGTCCTGGCTGGTAATGCAGCTCTTCAACCGGGCCAAGTTAACTTCAATAGCATTAATCTCATCTTTTTCCACACTGTATTGAATCCGGGGGATTATTTTCTTCCAGGCCCGGAGCAGCTTTTCATAGTTAACACTGGCAGTTTGCCATTCAGTTATAGAGATATTATCTTCCAGTCGGTTCATATACAGCATAAAATTATCCTCGCTGCCCAACGGTTTTTTAAACAGGTCACCGCCATTCATAATAAATATAAAGACTGCAAATAGCAGTACTACAAAAGCATAATATTTAAGGCTTTTCATCTTCATCCCCCCTACGACAGATTATCCTGGTATTTGTCTATATACAAACTACTACCGTTAGCATCATAGCTGGCTAAATACACCTCGGCAGGACTATTAATACCCTGAGCCTGGAGCTGCTGTTCCAGCCAAATTCGGTCAACCCCTGACCGGGCCAGATTAGCTTCTATAACCAGGCCATTATATATTAACTGGTTGCTTAGTCCCGTGTTACTGCTGGGTATGTTTAAATCAGTGGGAGTAACCGGCTGGTATTCTGGTTTCAATAAAACCGAAAGCTGCCCGTTAGTCTCCAGTACTGCAAACCCAATTTTGTTAAGGTCAAAAACCCCTTTGTCCCGCAGTTGTTCCAGCAGGTCGGAAGTGGTATAGCGCAGTTTCGCCATGGTTTTCTCCATAATCTGGCCATTCATAATAACGATGGAAGGTTCTCCAGTCAGGTAACGGTCACCCAGCTTAGATTTAACTGACACTACCTGCAGAACGAGTACGGCACCAGTCCAGGTAGCCAATCCCACCCAGTGAGGCCAGGCCCGGGTAGTAATATCTACCGAAAGGCTGGCAGCTATGGAACCTATGGTTATTCCCAAAACATAATCAAAAAAAGTAAGCTGGCTTATCTGCTGTTTCCCCAGCATACGGGCAAAAATAAGCAGAGTAAAGAATGCGATTATACTTCTCACCAAGACTACCAGAGCCTCATTCAGAGCAAACCACCTCAACATCTTATTTAGGTGTATTATGAGCAATTTGATTAGAAAATAACACGGGGAATGGACATAGATAATAGGAAGAAAAATGAGTCTTAGCTACAAACGTCCCGGTTAGCAACGACCAAAAACCCTGGCATTTATTTTCGAAAAAGTATAACAATTTAGCATATATTTATATTTTTTGCATATCGTTGCAGGAATTATCGAAGACATGAAGAAGATATAGTAATAGCTATTATGTGGCAGTTAAGTTATATAAATCCTGTATATCGCAAATTTAACTACTAGTTTGGGACTATAGCCCCAAAACAATGTCTGATTTTTTAATTTAAATATTTTAAGGAGAATTATTCGTGGCAATACAGCGCAAATTGTTGGGAGACATATTAGTGGAAAATGGTTTGATTAGCGAGGAACAACTTGCTCAAGCTCTGGAGGATCAGAAAATAAGCAAAGAAAAACTGGGCAAAATTTTAGTCAGACGTGGATTTATTAGTGATGACCAACTGCTGGAAGTCCTGGAGTTTACTTTGGGAATTCCCCGGGTACAGATCAGCCGAATGGATATTGATCCAGAAACGGTAAAACTACTGCCCACTAGTATGATTAGCAAGTATAATATTTTACCCCTGTCTGTAAATCAGGGGCGCATGACCTTGATTATGGCAGACCCGCTTAATTTTCAAGCTATAGACGATGTCCGCATACTAACCGGACTAGATGTAGTACCAGTTATGGCATCGGAAAGAGAATTAGAGTCTGCCATTCAGCAGCATACTGCCCTGCAGGTAGACAGTAAAATGGAAAAACTGTTGGGTGAGCTGAACCAATATAACTATGGCGCTGCAGTTGAAGCAGATTCCCCCGGATTGGAGTTGGCGGATGATGCACCGGTAATTCGTATGGTTAATTCTTTATTGCAGCAGGCAGTACAAGGGGGAGCTTCTGATATACATATTGAACCGCTGGAGCATGATGTGCGGGTCCGTTTCCGTATTGACGGCGAATTATGGGAAGTGCTGTCACTTCCTAAGAAATCTTTCCCGGCTACCGTATCCCGTATCAAAATCATGGGCAACCTGGATATTTCTGAAAAGAGAATTCCACAGGATGGCCGTACCCGTTTAATAATAGATGGCCGGGAAATTGATTTTCGTATTTCTACCCTGCCCTCCATTCATGGAGAAAAAATAGTTTTACGTATACTGGACCGTACCAATGCGATTATGTCACTGGAGAAATTGGGTTTCAGTGCCGTCAATGAGCAGAGAATCAGGTCACTCATCAGCAGGCCCCATGGTATGGTTATTGTTACCGGACCTACCGGTTCAGGAAAAACTACTACCTTATATAGTGTGTTAACCGAATTAAATAACCCCAATTGCAACATTGTTACTTTAGAAGACCCGGTTGAATACAGCCTGATTGGTATTACCCAGGTGCAGATTAACATCAGGGCAGGACTTACTTTCCCGGCTGGCTTACGCTCCATTCTACGTCAGGACCCGGATATTATCATGGTAGGGGAAATGCGTGACGGGGAAACTGCCGGACTTGGTGTAAGAGCCGCCTTAACCGGGCATTTATTCTTTTCCACCCTGCATACCAATAGTGCTGCCGGTACGGTTGCCCGCATGGTAAACATGGGGATTGAAAACTACCTGTTATCCTCCTCGCTGGTCGGGGTAGTATCACAGCGCTTGATCCGTCGCTTATGTAAGAACTGCCGCCAACCATATGAATTAGATGAGCAAACCGCGGTTCAGTTAAATATGCCGGACTATATAGGAAAACAGTTCTTTGCTCCGGTGGGATGTAATATGTGCCGTCAGTCAGGTTATTCAGGCCGCATGGCCCTGCATGAGGTCCTGGTGGTGGGACCAGAAATGCGCAAAGCCATTACCAATAAGATTCAGTCGGAAGACGAACTGGAGGAAATAGCTATCGGCGAGGGCATGATTACCATGAGACAGGATGGCATTAATAAGGCTTACGAAGGCTTGACTTCTCTGCAGGAAGTGATGAAGGGGGTATTATTGGGTGGCTAAGTTTGAACAGGTATTAAAGGTAGTGGAACTGGCCAAAATGGGAGTACAATTGAGGGCTTCCGACATACATCTTACTGTAGCGCGTCCACCTACCTATCGTGTAGACGGGAAACTTGTCAGTTTAGAAGATTACCCTAATCTTACCCCGGATGATACCTATAAATTTGGTCGGGAATTAATGGCTGATGAGAAAATATTTCGTCAAATTGATGAACAGGGACATGTTGATTTTTCCCTGTCTTTGCCTGAAGTAGGACGCTGCCGAGTAAACGTATATCTGCAGCGTGGTTCCTATGCTATAGCCATTCGCCTGATACCGATGAATATTCCCGAGATAGAAACACTAGGTCTGCCTGCGGTATCTAAAGAACTGCCGTTCAGGGGCAGTGGACTGATTCTGGTTACGGGACCAACCGGAAGCGGGAAATCAACTTCCCTGGCAGCCATGATTCAGTTGATTAATCAAACCGTAAGCGGCAATATCATAACCCTGGAGGACCCGATTGAATACCTGCATAGACACGGAACCTGCATTATTAATCAGAGGGAAATAGGTACAGATTGCCCCAGTTTTGCCCAGGGATTGCGTGCTGCCCTGCGTCAGGACCCGGATGTAATCCTGGTAGGAGAAATGCGCGACCTGGATACCATTGCCATTGCTATGACGGCTGCAGAAACTGGCCACCTGGTTATGGCTACACTCCATGCTGCTACCGCCATTCAAACTGTGGAGCGGGTAATTGATGTTTTTCCTCCTCATCAACAGGAACAGATAAGGGTTCAATTAGCTAATACTTTGCTGGGGATTATTTCTCAGCAATTAATACCTCGGGCAGATGGGAATGGCCGAGTATTAGCCTGCGAAGTACTCCTGGCGAACTCGGCTGTACGTAACCTGATTCGAGAAAATAAGGCTTTTCAGCTTAATACGGTGATGCAGACCGGGCATGCATTGGGCATGATGACCATGGAGAAATCTATGAAAAACTTTTTGGAGCAGGGTTTGATTACTGCTGAAGAAGTGAAGAAGCGTACTATTAATCCTAATCAGTAAACTAACAGGAGGGGAGAGTATGATATTTTATTACCGGGCTCTGGATGCTTCCGGGGCAGTTGTAAGGGGGACACTGGAGGCGGATAACCGTAACCTGGTTATCGAATCGCTGCTGCGCCAGGACTATACCATTGTAGATATAAAGGAAGATCGGAACCGGGAAGCCGCCAAAAAAGCATCCTTGAGTTTTAGCTTATTTGAAAGTGTCAAAATTAATGATTTGTCACTCTTTACACGTCAGCTGTCTACCATGGTCGGTGCCGGATTGCCGATTGTCCGGAGTTTTCACATTCTGTCAGAGCAAACTAAGAATCCTATGCTGCGTAAAGCGGTGGGGGATATTCGTACCAACCTGGAAGGCGGTTTAGCCTTAAATGAATGTATGGCCCAGCATCCAAAAATTTTCTCTCCTATGTATGTCAGCATGGTAAAGGCGGGAGAAACCGGCGGTGCGTTGGATACCATACTGAGTCGTCTGGCTGACACCCTGGAGCGCGATCGGGAGATAAATTCCAAGGTCAAATCAGCCTCGATATATCCTATTATGGTATTATGTATTGCTCTACTGGTAGTAATATTTATTCTGACCTTTGTCATGCCCGTCTTTGTTGAGCAATTTACCTCCTCTGGAACAAAATTGCCAGCCTTTACTCAGTTTTTCATGGGCATAAGTTACTTTATTAGGGATAATGGGCTCTGGCTCTTCGTAGGCATTATCCTGCTGGTAGTCGGACTAAAATGGGTGGGAACCAGACCAAACGGCAGACTCTTTTTCGATCGGCTTTATCTTAACCTCCCTATTGTAGGCAAAGTAGTCAACCGTGTGGCCGTATCGCGGTTTACTCGTATTCTGGGCACCCTGATTAAGTCGGGCGTTCCCATCCTGGAGGCCCTGGAGGTACTTAAAGGGGTAGTTGGCAACCGGGTTATCAGCGATGCTATCGGTGAAGCCCGTAACAGTATTCGTGAGGGGCAATCCATAGCAGCACCCATCGAGGCAACCGGGGTATTTGAACCTATGGTTACCCAAATGATTGCAGTAGGAGAGGAAACTGGTGCCTTAGACGACATGCTGGAAAGAATGTCTGCCTTTTACGACAATGAAGTAAATTTTGCTGTAGATGCCCTGTTGAAGTCCTTGGAACCAATCATGATTATTTTTGTAGCAGGCATCATCGGGTCAATTATCGTTGCCACTTACCTGCCGGTCTTTAATATTATTACAACTATAAGTTAAAGACAGTAACGCACATGGCGTGCTGTAGATAGATAAGCTGTAGTTCTGTTGTCGAAAGAATCTTAAAGGAGGGGATGCGCAACCTTAAATTATTAAGTGGTGGGAGAAACACAGCTAAAAAATTAAAACGTATAAGGGGGTTAACGAATGTTAATGAAAATGCGCAGTAAAATGCAGAGGACTAATAACCAAAAGGGTTTCACCCTGGTAGAATTGATGGTCGTAGTGGTTATAATCGGTATTCTGGTAGCAATTGCAATTCCGGTATATAGCAATATTACCAAATCAGCCAACCGAAGTGCGGTAGAAGCAAATTTGAGGACTATTGATAGTGCTATTGTGGCGTATAAAGCAGATAAAAATACTACTACTAATCCAACTATGGCTCAATTAGTACCTGATTATATCGCAGAAG
>DUMX01000092.1 GCA_012839665.1 Gelria sp. | reverse complement strand
GCTCTTTTTAAATGATTTTGTGACTGACAAAGATAAAAGCCTGATGAATCTTGATTTGCTCACATCAGAAACTTTTCGGCCCCTTTTCGTTCGCACCGCATTAACCTTGCCACCTACAAAAACCCACAGCGGTTTTTCCAGATTGAATGATCTCAGCTGCGGCTCTTTATCCCGGTAAATACAAAGTTGCTGGTAAAACGACAGGAGGCAAGCGGTCATATACAGATTTTTCTGCTCTTCATGACGTTCATCAGCCAGGTTGAGAATATTATACATTTTTCCATAGCCATCGTTAAAAAATCTTCTGTAGGAATAATCAAACAGTATACAACGTGCATATTCCTGGGTTAAGTCGACTTTTTTGGCTGCCTTCACGGCCTGGCCAAAAGTGGCTGAATACTCAAAGGAAAATCCGTTTTCACATAAACGGTCGCGGCGGCTTTTCCAATCCTCTCCACTGGAACCACTGTGACCTTCATCAACCAGTATAAGATTGTTTCCCTCAAATGCATCTACAGCTACGGTTTTTTGTCCGGATTCTTCCTTCAACTTATGTATATCTATTATTTCAACTATATGTTTGCGGGGAGGAGATAAAATGGTAGGCTGGTAGAGCATAGGCCCCGTATCAAATAGATTTCCCGGCAATGTATAACTAGACATACCGGCCATACTGCCATCTTTATCAAAAATCCGGGCCGGTATGCCTGATAAATAAAGTTCCTCTAAATGCTGCAGGGATAGCCCTTCATTGGGAGTAAGTACGATGATACGATTAAGCTCGTTAATCCGGCCATGACGGTTTAAATAATACTGGTACTGCAAAATATTTACATGCATCAGCAGGGTTTTACCCGAACCAGTAGCATTCCAAAAAGCGAGCTTGGTCAAATCAGCGGCAGTATAGAGATCAACTTTATCTGCCACAGCTTTATCCTCATTAAAGCTTTCAACATACGCATTAAGGGATTGTAATAAAGCATTCTCATCCCGGAAATAGCGATCCAGGTATATTTCAGTAAAGAGCAGGGACAAATACTGAAAATATTTCCACTTCAGCGGTTCGTTTCTTTTTTCTTGTATAATCCGGGTATGACGATAGATGTTTTGGTCGTATTCGAGCAGTAGTTCGCGTTCCAGATGACAGCGGTCAAACAGGCGACTATTCACCAGTTGGTGATAGAAATATGAGGTATTATGTTCATCCCAGCCTTCCAGGGATTCGTCTTTTAAATCTGCTGCCAGGTCTTCAAATCTATCTACTTCGAACAGGCTTAACAGGTATTGATTCAGGACTAGTTTCTCGTCAAATCTGAGGGCGGCTGTCCGGGAACCTCTGGCTTGGGCTGTTCTTGGCATAGTTAATTCCCTCCTATATATCACTTACATCGAACATCAGGCGTTTAAATTCCTGTTCGATTAAGTAAACCTTCCAGCGTTCTTCCCCGGTTTTTATATTGGGCAAATTATTATCCCCGTTAACATAGATGCGGTCAAAATCAAAATCCCGGGTGTTATAGTCCTGTTTAGTAAAGAAGTTATCCAGTTCCTCATTGCTTTTTTCTTTCAAGTTACGCCAGATGATTAAGACCTTTTCTCCATTGAGCAGCTCACCTTTTACTACTTTAAAGCCCCTGATAAATTCGGTTTGCTGTACCTGCAAACCCAGGAGGTAGTTGAAGGTTTCTACCATATCCACATTAACATGCTGGTTCTCGCCGTTACGATAGACATTCAGCTTATAGTTGAAGGGGTCTTCAAACTGGTCGAGGTTAAGCAAGGAAGGGCTACCCTGGCTCTCTATCTCTAACATATATGATAAAAAGTACTGCTCTCTAATGCCCAAGAAATAGCTTTGCGAGAAAATACCCGCATTAGAGAGCAGTACTTTTTATCATATATGTTAGAGATAGAGAGCCAGGG
>DUMX01000091.1 GCA_012839665.1 Gelria sp. | reverse complement strand
ATTATTGTGAGAATTTCAATAAAGTATGGAGAAATTGTTAAGATTAAGCCTGGATGATATCTTGCTTATAAGTATAAAGGTCTGTTGGAGAAATGGAAATGGAGACGGAAGAGGAGTAGAAATTAACCAAGCAAAAATAACAACCAGGGCCAACCGCCTGTTTGGCAGTTGACCCCGTGTTCAATAACTTAACAACTTAAGTGCCTGGCACCTATAAAACCCGATAAAACTCTTTTACAAACGAATCTACAAGTTCGTTGTAAAAATACCCCGTATTTCGAGATCCTAACCGCTAAATTCCTTTGTAGTTTGAATTGGCGCTACATCGTTTTCTCTATATTGTCTAACTCATACCTGACTTTTTCATCTGAATACTGATGGTACTTCAGATGGTCGTCACGTTGCAACCTGCCAATCAGCATGAATGTGGGAATATTTTGTTCAGAACAGAACTGTCGGATACGTGGCAATGAAAAATCACCGGCTTCCACCAAGAGATGATATTGCTCTGGATCGATTAATGTATTCGCCGCAAAGGCATTCGCTCGAACTTCTGATTCATTGTTTGTAAACTCATAGTCAATTAGTCTATCCTCAATATCCCCGTTTAAAATATGCCCTATCTCGTGAAAAAGGGTAAACCAAAAGACATCCGCAAACTTACGCCTTACAGTCATTATTAAGGTAAGAGTAGCATCATGGTTTCTTTTTATAACACCTTGAACTGGTGCCCCGGTAAAATGCTTGACAATGGCAAACTTAATCCCACATTCAGCAAAAACTTCTTTTAGTTTTAACTGGATTATATCGACATTTTCAAACGCAAGGCCTTTAATTAAGTGCAGATTACTCTTCAGCCTATCAATATCAAGCTCTTGATTCACTTGCTGATTCTTGGTTATTAAATCGGCAATTCTAAGCCAAGCAAACAGAACATATAAATCAACACTATCTGCCACAGCTAAACGATAAGCTCCAGCTTGGGATATTTCTGGAATACGTAACAGACTACTTATGTTAAGCAATCTTCTCCACTCAATAACAAGCATTGATCCTTGCACATCGGAATCAATCAATCCTATTTCTTGAATGTACTCGGTTATGCCTTTTAATCTTTGTAGAATCTCCAACTCTTCGGTCGAAATCAGGTTAACCTCTTCAAAATCAGCCATTTCCCTGTCATAGTTTGCCTGCAGATTAATCCAGAAGCTCGCATCAACACCCAACGCATATTCCAGCCTTTTAGCAAAGGACACCGAGATCGGTTTCAGACAATTCACTATGTTGCTAACGTGCGTTTCAGTCACATCTGTTCTTATAGCCAATTCGCGCTGCGTCATTTCCCGGTCTTCCAGCATTTCCTTCAATGTCTCACCTGGATGAATAATAAACTCACGGGATAATCCATTCATTCTTGTTGCCATGATAATCCATCACCCCCTTTATAATCACCGTATCGCATTGCTTTAAAACTTTAGGTTCTGTGCTTTCCGCATTAGGTCTGATAATAAGTCGGACATTACCTGTAATCGTAACCCCATAATAACCTTTTAGGTTTTCATATAGAGGATGGGGTTTTCCAAGTCCTGTGGTCAAGTAGACGCTAAAGTTTACAGAAGCCTTCAACTGATCAATTCGTTTCTTTGTTGCTCTAGCTCTATCATTCCCAATCTCTTTTTTCATTAGCTCATAATCGTTAAAGATTTTCCGGACTGATTCGCTTTCGTATTCAATTTGCACCTTTTGTGACCACCGCCAAACTTACCCAAATGGTTAACTTAACTAATTGGTTAAGTTAATTATATGCCAGTCTTTGCATTTTGGCAAAGAAACTTTTCAAAAATTGAAATGGCCAGCGACCACAGAATCAGTGAGAGATTATAAGGGTGATGAAGGTTCTTCTGCCGCTTTACAATACGATGGTATGGAGGCCT
>DUMX01000090.1 GCA_012839665.1 Gelria sp. | reverse complement strand
TGTAAGCAGTATCGCGAAGAATAGCAATTATGGCTGGTGCCTATATAATAGACGTAATTTCCACCCCGGAGGCCCCACCCCTTAAACCTGTAGGTGATAATACTCCTGCCACCTATGTTACCGTACGAGATAGTGAAGGTAAGATTATATTAGAAACAGGAATACCAGTCCATGAAAAAGATGAATATATTAGTGATACAAATATTCATTATGTAATCATCAGCGTATCAGGAAACCAGGCAGTGGCCCGGGTAAAAGAAAATCAATCTTCCTTCAATAAAGAACAGGATAGCGCTTCGGGTCTATTAGCTAATTCATCAGCAACCGTACCAGTTCAGGGCTTTTTAGGCGGAGGCGGCAGGCACATGGTTATATATCATACCCACAGCGATGAATGTTACCTGTCTACTTCCGGAACTTCTACCCGACCCGGAAATGGAGATATCATCAGGGTAGGCGAAGCTTTTCGGGATGCACTGGAAATGGGTGGCATTAGTGCTAATCACAGCTATAATAAACATGGTCCCCATGATATTAATGCTTATCACCGTTCCCGGCGTACCGTTGTCCAACTCCTGAAAGAAAGACCAGATGCAGTCTTCGATGTTCACCGTGATTCCGCTCCCCGGGAATCTTATCTGACTATAGTCAATGGAGTAGAAATCGGCCGGGTTATGGTTGTTATAGGCCGGTCCAATCCTAACATGCAGACTAATCTGGCCTATGCTAAAAAAATTAAGGCTAAAGCTGATGAATTACACCCCGGTTTAATGCGAGGAATTTTTATGGGCCAGGGGGATTATAACCAGGACCTCTATCCTACTGCCCTGCTATTTGAAGTGGGAACTGAAAACTCGACCCTGGACGAGGCCGCAAAATCAATTCGCTGCCTGGCTGATGCTATCATCCGGGTACCAATAAAATAATTCAAACTGCTGTTATCACCCTTCTTTTCAATGTTAACTGATAAAAAAAGCACTCCCAGTAATCTTGGGGAGTGCTTATTTACTAATGGTACGCCTGAGAGGAATCGAACCTCCGCAACCGGCTCCGGAGGCCGGTGCTCTATCCACTGAGCTACAGGCGCATAGTGCATAATGATTATATCAAAATTATACGGGTTGGTCAAAATTCTGGCCAGAATTTTGCATCGGTCGTCGATACTGACTGCTAATGACTGATAGCAACAGGCCAAGCAGGCAAACAGCAGCATTTATTCGATATACCCAGGCACTGGCTCCAGTATAAGCTAATACATACGACAGGCCCTGTACTTTATGGTTAAACAGCAAGGTAAAAGTGCTGACAGCAGCGGCAATACCCAGGGCAAAGCCAAAATTTCGTACAGTGGCAATAAAGCCTCCAGCATAGCCTGCTTTTTCTTTAGGTATAGACCCCAGGATGGAACTATTATTAGGTGAACCAAAGCTGCCCGTACCTATACCCAGCAGGAATAGACCAAGAGCTATCCGGGGTAAATCATAATTAGTACTTAAGGTAGAAAGCATAATATGCCCGCAACTCATGAGCACAAAAGCTACAGAAGTCAGGCGGGGAGCACCGATTTTATCCGAAAGGTTACCAGCTAAAGGAGCAGTTAAAGCCATAGATACCGGAGTAATAGTCATTATCAAACCGGATGTCGCCGGGGAGAGATGCAGCAACCTATCCATATAGAAGGGTAGTAAAAAGATGGCAGCAGTCTGGGTAGCATAAGAAAGAAAGGCCATTATATTTCCATAGGTAAAGTTTTTTATGTAGAAAAGATGGAAATCCAGCAATGGATAGGGATGCTTTCTCTCCACCAGTAAAAATAACAGAAAGAAAATGATGCCCAGGAAAAGAAGGTTATAGTTTATGGATGTACTCTGCGAGAGGCCCAGCAACAACAAGGTAGCTGCCAGGGCAAACAGCAGATTGCCTTGTAAGTCGAATTGCATCTGTCCTGAAGTGGAATCAACCGGCAGATATCGGGTAGCCAGTATAAAACCAATCAGGCCAATGGGAATATTAAGGAGGAATATTACCGGCCAGGAAAATTTTGCTACCAGCAGACCACCCAGGCTGGGACCAGCCATATTACCTATACCAACAACACTTCCGGTAATACCCAGGGCTTTGCCACGTTCTTGAGCCGGAAACGCATTGGAAACAATACCAATACCTGTAGCCATCATCATACTGGCTCCAATTGCTTGAAATATCCGGGCAGCCACCAGAAACTGCAGGGTAGAGGCCATACTGCAGAAGAAAGAACCTATGGTAAATGCTAGAAAGCCATAAGTATATATTTTGCTGCTACCCTTTTGGTCACCCAGTTTGCCAAAAAATAAGAGAGTAGCAGTGATAACCAGCATATAGGCTGTAACTACCCATTGTACCTGTTGCATGGAGACTGACATACTCCGGGCAATAGTAGGGTTAGCAATATTTAGTATACTGCCATCCAAGGTAGACATAAATATGCCAATACAGATTACAATTAATACCTGCCATTTTGCTTCCAGCGTTACCATTCCTTTTTGCTAATTAACCCCCCCATGGGCGCTAAGCACACACAACCACTTATGAAAATACAAGGTGGGGTTTAGTTTATTTTAAAAAAATTCAGTGTTAATCATAAGAAATCAGTGTCCTTCAGTGTCTAATCCCCGTCTATTTTCTTATTAATAAGGTCCTCTTGAGCCAGTTCAGGGTAAGGTCTTCTCGTTCTTCGATATGTCCGGTAAACCGGTGGTCAGCACCGGAAATGATATGCAATTCGGTATGTTGAGTGTTTTCATAAATGTACAAGGCATTAGCCGGGTCAACTACCTCGTCTGCAGCTCCGTGAATGACAAGTACAGGATAGGGTGCAATTTTTTGCAGATATTTTTCCATATTATGGCGGGCAAAGTCTTCTACAAAAGAAGATTTTAGACTAAAGCTATCAAACTCATCCTTGATTTCTAATTTCTCACCTGCCTTCAAGCAAGTAAATGCCTCCACAATATCAGTAAAAGTCTCATATAGCTTGACCGGTGTAGACCAAAAAATACACCCGGCCACCTTTTCATTATCATCACCAGCTGCTGCCAGTACCGTACTTCCCCCAAAACTGCGCCCCAACAGTATCACCTGCTGGTTATAGTTGGAGTCTATATAATCGATAGCCCGGCGCAAGTCGCTTACCTGACTGGAAAGGCTCATATTGGCGAAGTCTCCATCACTGGCTCCACTGCCAGAAAAATCAAAGGCCAGTACTCCCAAGCCTAATTTATTAACCCGGGGGGCAAAGGAAAATATGCGCCCACTGTTCTCTTTGGCACCCCGGAAACCATGACAAACTATAAGGACATAACGACAGTCACTTTCGGGCATAAACAGATAGGCTGCTAGATTACCCTGTCCACCTCCCGATATACTAATGTTTTTCACTTCCAACCTCCCCCTGGTTTATATTGGTTTTTTAGGTTTTCTCTGTTCGTCTGACTCATACCGTACCCGATTTCTGCACATATCGCAAATAAATGCAGAGGGTTTTTGGGGGTCTATTAGTTTAGAATAATCCTGGTGGTCTTCGCCTACATCCTCAATTTTTCCACACATTAAGCACCGAGTTCGAATATAATTCATCCCTACCCCTCCCCTATAAGCTTCTTATAATTTCATTATACTAGTAATTTTATGTTTAAGGTGATTATAAAAGGTCATAAAATTATGACCCACCCGGTATACCGGAATGGGTCATAATAATAACGGAATAAGGTTAAACTTTGAAATAGGATATGCCCTCTTGCAAGTCTCCGACTATCTGGTTTAAATTGTCCAGGGAAGAAGTTATTTCTTCGATTCCGGCCATCTGTTCCTGGGCTAGCTGACTAATGTTTTCGGCAATTTCAGAATTGCTTTCGGCTGCATCCGTAGTTTTCTCGATAGAATCAATAGCAGTTTCGGCACTGGCAGCCATTTCTTGACTGGCTGCGGACATCTCTTGAATCTGTTCGTTAACAGTAGTAACTGCCGTAATAATATGGTGGAAAGCTTCTCCGGCACTGGAAACAACTTCGGTACCGTTAGCTACTTCCCTGGTTCCATCTTCCATAGCGCTAACCGCCCGGTCAGCCTCTACCTGTATTTCCTTAATTAAATCAGCTATCCGTTTAGCCGCTTCACCGGATTCTTCGGCCAGTTTACGGACTTCTTCCGCTACCACGGCAAAACCTTTACCCTGTTCACCGGCACGAGCAGCTTCTATAGCTGCATTTAAAGCCAGCAAGTTAGTCTGGGTAGCAATATTAGTAATAAGGTCGACAATCTGCCCAATTTCTTGGGACTTGGCGCCTAACCCTTCCACTATGGTAGCACTAGAATTTACCGTATGGCTAATCACATCCATCTGGTCTATCGCTTTTTCAATCTGCTGTTCTCCATCCTGGGCCCGAGATGTAGCTGAAATAGCTGAACCTGATACTTCCTGGGCATTTTCCGCTACCTGCTGAATAGCTGCCGACATATCGTTGATAGCAGCCTTGGACCGACTGGTCAATTCAGCCTGAACATTAGCGCTAGACCTCATCTCATTAGCCCGCAAGTTCATGTTTTCCATAGTTGCCGCACTAGTTTCTGAACTGGTTAAAAGCTGCGAACTGGACTGGCTTACGTTAATAATAAGCTCATTAGTCTTTCTAATCAAATCGGACATTTTCTCTACCATTACATTTACTAATTGTGCTAATCTGCCCGGTTCATCATTGGCCCGGGTGGGAACCTGCTGAGTCAGGTCACCCTCACTCGTCTTTTGTACAGCATCACCAATACGCCGCAAAGGAGCATATACGGAAAAAGCTATAAGAAATGCAATTATAAAGCCGGCTAAAATGCCAACCTACTGAATAGATAATCATACTGTTACGAAAATGTTGTACCAAATTATCATAAGGGGTTGCAGGTACCCCTACATACCATATACCAATAGTATTATCATTTCGATCCTTAATTGGTTTGTAGGCAGTTTCATTCATGGTACCAACTACCTCTGCTCTACCTATGTATGTTTTTCCATCTTTTAAAACTGCATCCTTCACTGCACCGGATACTTTAGTACCAACCTGTCTTTCACCATCCAACATAACATTGGTGGAAACCCTGGTATCACCCTTAAATATAGTCACCGTATCCCCGGTCAATTCTCCGATTTCATCCACCACTTGATAGTTTTCTTCCATTAACACTCCGCCTTTATATAAAAGGCCCCCTTTTATTTCCCAATCACCAGGAAAAACCATGTCAATAATATGTTCACCCAGGGCCAGGTCCGATTTCAGTTTTCCTGGGCGGTAAAGGTAATCTTATCCTGCATTACCCAGGTGGCATAAATCCCCATAACACCTGTAACTATAGCCAGTATCAAGGTGAACGCCAGAACCAGGCGTACCTTGACAGAGGTCTTACGAAGTAACGTTTCAATTCGCTCCAGCAAATTCATTTCTTCTACTCTCCTTTCAAGTTAATTAACCCTACCCCATTCCGGTACCCGGGCTTAACCGCCCTCGCCATTACTATCACCCTCAGGCAATGCCCTGATATAAAGAACCCGCTGGTAATTAAATACCCCTAATACGTTACCCTGAGCATCATAGTAATTATTGGTGGAAGGCCCCCCTATATAGACCCGAGCATCACTTTCAAGACCCAGTTGCTTTAAATAAGCGACCAGTTTTTCCCCATCAGTGAATATAATCTCAACCTTTATGAAATTCTCCTTTTTCTCTTTATTGTTGGAATGGATTATCTTGCTGGCATCTAGATTACAACCACTTAAGGTTATTACTGTAATTAACAGGAGGCAGGCGTAAACTAAATGTCTTTTTCTCACTTTTAACCTTAAGTGGTTGTAATCTAGATGCCAGCAAGATAATCCATTCCAACAATAAAGAGAAAAAGGAGAATTTCAT
>DUMX01000089.1 GCA_012839665.1 Gelria sp. | reverse complement strand
TGTTGGTGCTGATATTATAGGTGGACTGCTTACACTGCAGTCGCGGAAAGCAGGCATCTACCTTTTTATTGATATTGGCACTAATGGTGAAGTAGTGCTGTGTAAAAAAGGACAATTTTTTGCAGCTTCAGCTGCTGCCGGCCCGGCCTTTGAGGGTGGAGGAATTAGTTGTGGGGCACGGGCGGGTACAGGAGTAATAGACCGGGTAGATTTGGACAGTGATGGCAAGCTGCATTTCCATATTCCCGGGGATACAGCAGCAAATGGTATTTGTGGCTCAGCTATTATTGATCTGATAGCCTGTATGCTAAAGGCGGGATATATTGATGACAAAGGAATTTTTACCAGCTCGGCAACCGAGCCATGGGTTACCAGAGGTAGTGAACGGGGGCTGGAAGTTATTTTGTTGGATGGGGGAGCAGGTACGCCGGTAGTACTGAATCAGGAGGATATCAGGCAATTACAACTGGCTAAAGCGGCTGTACGGACCGCAATAGATATTGTCATGGAGGAGGCGGGAGTAAGTCCGCAGGAATTGGAAAACATCTATATGGCTGGTGCTTTTGGCAGTTATGTAGACCCGGAGAATGCCATGCGAATTAAAATGATTCCGTCAGTTGACCCGGAAAAAGTGGTTAATATAGGTAATGCTGCTGCCCAGGGGGCTATGCTGGCTTTGCTTTCTGAGCATAAACGCCGGGAAGCCAGAATATTGCAGGATAAAATTAAATGTATAGAGTTAGCTTACTACCCCGATTTCCAGGAGAAGTTTATTAACAATTTGATTTTTTAGAAAATATCGGCCTAATAACGCAGCCTAAAAAGGGAAATGCGTTGTTTGTGCAGAATTGTCCTGGTAGATCTTAGAAATATAAGGGGGTTTAAGGGGATGAATTTAGAAGGAAAAGTGGCTATAGTTACTGGTGGAGGTACTGGAATTGGTAAGGGAGCAGCCATGGCTTTAGCTGAAAAAGGCGCCCGGGTAATAGTTACGGGACGACGTTCAGGCCCTTTGGAGGAGACGGTAGCAGAAATAGAGCAAAAGGGTGGAATTGCCCTGGCTTGTCCAGGTGATGTTACCGTTCGGGCTGATATTGAAAAAACTCGTGATTTGATAAAAAGTGAATGGGGTCGTTTGGACATTCTGGTTAATAATGCGGGGTCGGCTTTGCGTAAGCCTTTCCTGGAAACTACTGTGGATGAATTTGACCATTTGTATCGCATTGATCTACGCAGCGTTTTCGAAGTATCACAGGTTATGGTGCCCTTGATGCAGGAAAGTGGTGGCGGCAGTATTATAAACATATCCTCTATATTGGGTGTATTGGGAGCTTATCAGTCTACTGCTTACTGTGCCATGAAAGGTGGAGTAGTAAACCTCACCCGGGCTATGGCAGCAGACCTGGGCCCCGCAATCAGGGTTAATTGTCTTTGTCCTTCCCATATTATTACACCTATGTTACAAGGCGAAATTGACCGCTTGGAGGCGGCCGGGAAAATGGATAGGCTAAACCGGTTATTCCCTATGAAACGGGTAGGTTATCCGGAAGATATGAATGGTGCTATTTTATTTTTTGCTTCGGATTACTCCAGCTGGTTAACCGGAAATATATTTTTGGTTGATGGCGGGTTGTCGTGCTACGTTTAAGACGGGGATTAGACACTGAAGGACACTGAAAAACTATGAATTGCACTGAATTTTATTATATTTTTAAAGGATAGCGGAGGCTGAAGCCTCCGCTACGAATCGCACTGATTTTTTTAAAAAGGGGGGCAGGTAGGCTGTCCCCCTTTAAAATGTTTGTTAAATAAACTAAAATAATTTAGACTTAAAATCAAAAAGG
>DUMX01000088.1 GCA_012839665.1 Gelria sp. | reverse complement strand
ATGTCTTCACAAGTAGTACCGGCATTTACCATCAACCGTTTACCTAATAAATCTTGGCGTGGATGCAATAACTTCTTAATTTCGGCATAGATGTGGTCTATTTCCGGCAATCTTCCTTGACCACTTTCACCACAAGCGAGGTCTCCGCTATCCGGCTCCATAACCGTATAACCATAGTTTTTAACCTTATCAATATTATCCTGGACCGTCTGATTTTTATACATGTTATGGTTCATAGCGGGAACTACTAGCAAAGGAGCAGTATTAGCTAGAACAATGGTTGATAGAAGGTCATCAGCTAAGCCATGGGCTATTTTGGCTATAAAATTTGCGGTAGCAGGTGCTATAACTAATAAATCAAGCTCTTCAGCAACTCCAACATGCTGTACCTTCCACTCTTTCGAATCATCCCATAAGTCTACCAGTACTTCACGACCGGAAAGAGTTCTAAATGTTAGTGGCGTAATGAATTCTGTTGCTGCTTCGGTCATAATTACTATGACATCTATATCATCTTTCTTAAGCCGGCTAACTAGTTCGGCAACCTTATATGCCGCAATACCTCCGGTTACGCCAATGCCAACAGTTTTTGCCATATTCTAATCCTCCTTTGCCTTACTGTCTCCATCCTCCTGAATGGTAATTTTACCACTCATGATTTCATCTAACGCCGTACTTACCACCTTTGAAAGTCGATAATCCTCATCGTCCTTACTTTCTTCCGATAGCATTCGGGCTCGACGAGCCACTGCCACCACCACAGCATACTTGCTATCTGCTACTTCCATTAAATCTTTAGTTGAGGGAGGAATCAATCATATCACGCTCCAAATCAAATTTTTAACTTTACATCGTTCTGCGGTAATGATTGAACAAACAGTATCTACTGCGGTTTCTAATTCGTGATTTAACACCACATAATCGTAATGCTTCATTTGTTCCATTTCCCACTTGCAAGCAGCTAAACGTAATTCTATACTTTCCGGTGTATCTTTTCCACGTTCTTCCAAACGTACGGACAGTTCTTCTATGTTGGGGGGAGCAATAAAAATAAATACGCCATCTGGTTTTCTTGCCTTTATCTGAAAAGCACCCTGAATATCTATTTCCAGCATTACATCCTGTCCCCGGTTCAGGTTCTTCTCAACAAACTGTCTGGGAGTACCATACATATTATCATAAACATTAGCCCATTCCAGTAGTTCATCATTGTCAATCAACTGGCGGAATTGGTCCTCATCCACAAAATAGTACTCTCTACCATTAGTTTCTCCACTACGTGGCTCTCGGGTGGTAGCTGAAATCGATAATTTTATATCAGTGTTTTTTTTCAATACCGCGTCTTTTATGGTCCCTTTACCAACTCCGGAAGGACCTGATATTATAAAAAGAATTCCTTTTCTGGTCAACCTTATTACCAGCTTTCATTATTCGAGATCATTATTGTTGTTTTCTTTGAAGGTTAAACGATTGGCAACAGTTTCTGGTTGAACTGCAGATAGTATTATATGGGCACTGTCAGCAATAATAACTGCTCGAGTTCTACGGCCATAAGTGGCATCTATTAGTACCCCTTTTTCCCTGGCTTCCTGTATTATTCTTTTAATAGGTGCTGATTCAGGACTAACAATAGCAATAATTCTATTAGCGGCAACGATATTACCAAAACCGATATTTACTAACTTAATGTCCATAAAAACCCCGGATTAACCGGATTCACCTCCTGCTATTCGATATTTTGCAATTGCTCCCTAATTTTCTCCAATTCCGCTTTGACTTCTACAACTATGTGATTCATTTCTAAATCATTGGCTTTGGAGGCTATAGTATTGGTTTCACGAAACATCTCCTGTACCAAGAAATCAGATTTTCGCCCTACTGCATCTTTAGAGAGCATTAATTCTTCCAGATGTTTACTATGGCTTTTAAGTCTAACAATTTCTTCAGTAACATTAGATTTTTCGGCGAAAATAGCAATTTCCTGTAAAAGTCTTTGCTCGTCTATGAAATCCTGTTCCATAAACTCCAAGATACGGCTACGCAGTCGCTCACCATGTTCGCTACAGACTTGAGGGGAGCGAGTTTCTAACTGTTCTACCATATTCATTATCGTGCTATTTCTGTTTCGGATGTCTTCAGCTAGATTAAGCCCTTCCTTTATCCGCATAGCTACCAGACTATCCATGGCTAAACCCAGGGATTGTTTAAGAACCATCCAGACTACTTCTATATCCTCTTCCTCGTCTTCTAAACTGAAAACCTCCGGTAAACGGAACAGGTCTATTATGGGAATTTCCTGCGAAATATTTAGTTTTTCTGCTAATTCTTTCAAATAGTTATAATAAGCTATAGCTAATTCTTTGTCAACCTTGATATTTCTCTTAGATTCTCCGCTTTTCTCAATATTTATATTGATTTCTAGACGGCCCCGACTGACATACTTCCTTAACTCCTCCTTAATACGGTCTTCTAATAAACTATAGCGTCTGGATATACGTATAAAAGTATCAAAATAGCGGTGGTTAACTCCTTTAATTTCACAATTGACGGTGTAACCGCAATCACTAATTTGACCCCGGCCAAAGCCAGTCATGCTTTTTACCATTAATTTAAAACTCTACCTTTCCCAGCGCTTTTTCCAACCGGTCAAACGCCTCGTCAATTCTTGATTTATCAACTGTTAATGCAATTCTAAAATAACCTTCACCATACTTACCGTAACCGTTACCAGGAGTTATAATAACACCGGCCTTTTCCAGGACTAGTTCAGCAAATGATGCGGAGGTAAAGCCACGAGGTACTGGAACCCAGAAATAGAAACTAGCCTGGGGAGGTTTAACCTTCCAACCTAAACGGGCAAGACCACGGGTACAGGCATCCCTTCTTTCTTCATATAAGGTCCGCATTTTTTCTATACTATCCTGGGGACCAGAAAGAGCTTCTATGCCCGCATGTTGAATGGCCTGGAAAACCCCGGAATCAACATTGGACTTAAAACGTCCCAGTACTTCTATAGCATCTTTATTGCCTACTGCCCAGCCTAAACGCCATCCCGTCATATTATAAGTTTTGGATAAAGAATGAAATTCAATACCTATATCTTTTGCACCCTCGGCCTCAAGAAAGCTAACCGGTTTAATCCCATCAAAGGCTACTTCCGTATAGGGAGCATCATGACAGACTAAAATATCATAGCTCTTCGCAAACTCAACTACCCTTTGGAAGAAATCTAAACCGGCAATTACACCGGTTGGGTTGTTAGGATAATTTAAAAATATAATCCTGGCCTTTTGAGCAATATCTGATGGTATATCTTCTAATACCGGTAGAAAACCGTTTTCCTCTTTAAGTGGCATTATGTAAGGTTCTCCACCGGCTAGCAAGGTGCCAATTCCATATACCGGATAACCCGGGTCGGGTACCAGGTTAATATCTCCCTGGTCCAGATAAGCGAAGGATACGTATGCCAGTCCCTCTTTAGAGCCCAGCAAGGAAACTACTTCGTTCTTAGGGTCTAAAATTACCCCAAAACGTTTTTCGTACCAGTCCGCAACTGCTTGCCGAAACTCAAGTAAACCAACTGAAGTAGGATATTGGTGGTTGGCTACATCATAAATGCTGGTGGCCATGCGGTCAATAATATGGCGGGGAGTAGGTTGGTCGGGGTCTCCTATACCTAAATTTATAATATCTATTCCTTTTTCTTTAGCTTCAGCAATTTTTTGTTCAATACGAGCAAATAAATACGGGGGTAAATTTTGCATAGCTTTATTTTCCTTCACCCTAAAACCTCCTGTAATTATTTATATTTGATGTCCTTCAGTGTAAAAAAATCTATTTACTAATTACCCCTTCGAAAACTTCTACTGCCGGGCCGGTCATGTAAACATGATTATCTGACTCTGACCACTCTATCAGTAAATCCCCGCCAGGTAAATGTACAGTAGCTCTGCGACCTGTTTTATCATTGAGAGCAGACGCTACCAGGCTGGCACAGGCACCTGTGCCACAAGCCAGAGTTAAGCCTGTCCCCCTTTCCCATACTCGCATTACTATTTCTTCGTTATTCAGTACCTGAACAAACTCTACATTAATCCGGGCTGGAAACATTTCATGGACTTCCAGTAATGACCCCCAGGTACTAATAGGGATCTTGTCCACCTCATCTACAAAAATGATACAGTGAGGGTTTCCCATTGATACAGCCGTAGCTATAAACTCCTGACTATTTACCTGCAGTCGAAGGCCGATATTGCTGTTTTCCCCTTTTACCGGGATATTTTCTCTTTTTAATTCCGGTTCACCCATATCAACTCGGACTGCTTCCACCTGCTGGTCCTTAATAATAAGTTCAGGATATCTGGGTCCGGCCAGGGTTCTTACCCCGATTTGATTTGTTTTTACCAGGTTGTAATCATAAGCATAGCGTGCTACACAACGAATTCCATTACCGCACATTTCCGGTTCAGAACCGTCGGGGTTAAATATGCGCATAAATATATCCAATTCCGGGTCTGGTCCGGTAATTATTAAGCCATCGGCACCAACTCCAAAATTACGATTACAAAGGGAGCTGGCATAGGCCTGGTAATGGCCGCCTTCCTCCCAGGAAGGGGCTTCCATTATTATAAAATCATTGCCCAATCCATGCATTTTAGTAAACTTCATACTGACCCCCTGTTTGAATTAAGAAGATACCTCCACACTATTTTCGTATTTTCTCCTGTTAAGCTTTAATTTTACCATATTCAAAACCTGAAAGGAAAAGTCTCTGCCAGGTATACAATATAAATTTTCCAAACAGTCTAAACCCACTGATTAAGAGTATTAACATCCATTGCCAACCATCGAGGGGTACCGTCTTAAATACATGCTGGAAAAATGGCAGATAAATTATTAATAACTGCATAAACACCGAGCAAATAACGGCAAAAATCAAAAAGCGGTTAGTAAAAAAGCCCAACTCAAAAGGCGAAAATCGTTCGGAGCGACATTCGAAAACAAAAAATAACTGGACAAACACCAGGGTTGTTAATGCCATAGTACGGGCAGAAGCCAGGTCCTCTACGCCATACCAGTGGCTGACTACTAAACCAATAGTAAAAGCTAAAAGGGTTACTACGGCAATATATAGGCCGCGCTTAAAAACCATAGCTCCCAATCCTCGAGCAAATATATCTTCAGTACGTGGCCGCGGTTTACGGCGCATTATTCCTGGTTCTGGCGGTTCTAATCCCAGGGCCATAGCAGGTAAACCATCAGTAACCAGATTAATCCATAGAATTTGAATGGGCAAAAACGGGAGTGGCATACCCAGCAAGGTAGCAATAAACATTACTAGAACTTCACCAATATTGCAGCCTAAAAGATATCTAATGAACTTCCTTATATTATCATAGATAGCCCGACCTTCATACACCGCATTAACAATTGTAGAGAAATTATCATCAGCCAGAATCATGGCTGCAGCCTCACGACTAACTTCGGTTCCGGTAATACCCATGGCTACACCAATATCAGATGCTTTTAAGGCTGGAGCATCATTAACCCCATCACCAGTCATGGCAACTACTAAAAGCATCTGATATTGGTGTAGCCATGGGTATTACCGGAACCGAAGTTAGTCGTGAGGCTGCAGCCATGATTCTGGCTGATGATAATTTCTCTACAATT
>DUMX01000087.1 GCA_012839665.1 Gelria sp. | reverse complement strand
ATTGTGGTTTGTCAGTAGGCCTTATCGTTCACGGCTTGGATTATGATGAGCGTAGGGAAGCCTATTCCTGTGACATTACTTACGGTACTAATAATGAATTTGAGGCTATTACCATATTGTCCCTTAAATAGTCAAAACCAAATTCATTATTAGTACCGTAAGTAATGTCACAGGAATAGGCTTCCCTACGCTCATCATAATCCAAGCCGTGAACGATAAGGCCTACTGACAAACCACAATACTCATAAACTGGTCCCATCCACTCCGAGTCTCTGGTAGCCAGGTAATCGTTAACCGTTACTATGTGAACCCCTTTCCCCTCCAGGGCGTTCAAATAAGCAGGTAAAGTAGCTACCAGGGTCTTACCTTCACCAGTCTTCATCTCCGCTATACGGCCCTCATGCAAGACCATGCCGCCAATACACTGGACATCAAAATGCCGCATTCCCAGAGTACGGCGGGAAGCTTCACGCACCAGAGCAAAAGCCTCTGGTAATATATCGTTTAAATCTTCCCCTTGCTTTAACCTTTCCTTAAATTCGGCAGTTTTACGAGGAAATTCTTCCGCCGGTAAAGCCGTAAAATCTGCTTCCAGGCGATTAATAACCTCCACCTTACGGCGCAGGCGCTTAACTTCTTTTTCATTATCATCAAGCAGTCTTTTCAAGGCACCTCTAATCATGATTGTTCTCTCCTCTAAAAAAAGAGGAACCTATTCAGGTTCCTCCTAATACTACCTACAATAATATAGTATTTTTATATTATCACTTTGCAAGTAAGCCTTCAACTAATCGAACTCGGGCTCAATCAGACCATAGCCCTTGTCCTTGCGCTTGTAAACAACATTTACCTCCTCAGTATTAGCATTAAAGAAAACAAAGAAATTGTGACCCAAAAGATTCATCTGCATAATCGCTTCTTCTTCATCCATAGGCTTTAAGGCAAATTTCTTAGTCCGTACAATGTTGAACTTTTCGTTAGTCTCACCTTTATCCAATTCCTTGATAGCTTCTTCCTGCAAAGCCCTTTTCAAACCTGCCCCACGGTTTTTCCTATACAGCCTGGTTTTATACTTATCAATTTGTTTCTCCAGTTTCTCCACTACCAGGTCGATAGAGGTATACATATCGTCAGTACAATCTTCACCCCTAAGTATTACCCCATTAAGGGGAATAGTAACCTCGACTTTATGACCTTCAGCGCCTACCGATAGGGCTACCTGAGCCTCCTTTACATCCTCGATATATTTTTCCAACTTGGAAAGCCTTTTAGTGGTATAGTCCTTAAGTGCATCAGTAAGTTCAATGTTTTTGCCTCTGATATCAAACTTCATAAAATGACCACTCCTTTCCCGTTGTTTAGTTGTTTATATATATTATTATACTTTAATCCAAAGAAAACCTCTAATACGAAAATGGGGGTTTATATACCCAAAAATAAAAAACCGGGCTTTTGAAAGCCCGGTGTAATATTCCTTTATTTTAAAACGCTGCTTCTTCTCTCACTTGCTGGAAACACTCCATGCAATAAACAGGTCTGCCCTCTACAGGCTTAAAAGGAACTTGGGTGTCCGCTCCACATTTAGCACATACTGCATCAAACATCTCGCGGGGAGCCCTGCCGTTGCGACTATTACGCCGGTTTATTCTACATTCCCGGCAACGCTTGGGTTCATTTTCAAAGCCCTTTTCTTGATAAAATTCCTGCTCTCCAGCACTGAAAATGAACTCCAGGCCACAATCCTGGCACACTAAGGTTTTGTCTTCGAACATAAAAAGATATCCCTCACTTTTTAGAATTTAGCCGGAAGCATGCCATAAAAAGCATCCTGCCAACCCGTACACCCTATTATACTCACCTCAAATTGAAATAGCAAGAAATACCTATAGAATTTAGAATTAATTCCACTGCAAAAAGTAATAAATATGCATTCGAATGAATAACTAGACGCAGCGACCTTAATTATGAGCGGTAGTGAACATTGTAGTACCCGTAGGGTGTATTTCAACGATAATTCTTAATTCTTAACTAGTATCCTATTTACGTTTTAATTCCTTAGACTGGTTATAAGCCTTGCTGGCCTGCTCGCTATCAGCCCGAACTTCAGTCTTATTACCCCGGTTCAGACCCTCTCTCATTAGGATTTGACTCTGGTCATCAATTTCACTAATAGCTCTAAGAATAGTACCCAGCTGATTTACCATTTCCCTCAGACTGGTAAACTGATCACTTTCCAGCTTCGCTTCCAGCTCATCTAAATTAAACTCACTAATCCCCAGCTCGCTTACTACCTGCTCCCGTAAATCCCGATTTTCAGCCTCTAAGGCCTGCAAATCCTCCAGTAGCTTTTGCCGCCCAACCATGATATCCATAACCTGAGCAGATATACCCACATGGTCAGTCTGCTTAAGCATCCCCAACTGCTCCCGGGCACTGGCAGCCATTTTTTCACATAGCGATAACTGCTCTTTGAAATTATGAATAATAT
>DUMX01000086.1 GCA_012839665.1 Gelria sp. | reverse complement strand
TGCTGGAATCTCAAGATGTCCCCCTTAATATTAATCACGAAGGGCTAACCGTAGTTCTGGTAGTAGGGGTTAACGGTGCTGGTAAAACTACTTCCATTGCTAAAATTGCTCACCGTTTCAAGAATGAAAATAAAAAGGTAATCCTGGCGGCAGCGGATACTTTCAGGGCAGCAGCTATTGACCAATTGCAAATATGGGCTGACCGGGTGGGTGTAGAGATTATAAAACACCAGGAAGGCTCTGACCCTGGTGCTGTAGTTTATGATGCTATGAATGCGGCTCAGGCTCGCAAAGCCGATGTTTTAATAATTGATACTGCCGGTCGCTTACATAATAAGGCTAATCTGATGAAAGAAATAGGTAAAGTAAGGAAAATAATTGAACGGGAAATACCTGCAGCGCCCCATGAAGTTTTACTGGTACTGGATGCCACTACCGGTCAGAATGCTATTAATCAAGCCCGCATTTTTGAAGAAGCTACTGGCGTTAGTGGGATCGTATTAACCAAATTGGATGGTACTGCCAAGGGGGGCATAGTCCTGGCTATTGCCCAGGATTTAAAGTTACCAGTTAAACTGGTGGGCCTGGGAGAATCCCTGGAAGACCTGCGCGACTTCTCGGCAGAAATTTTCGCCGAGGCCCTGTTCGAAGAGTAAAAATTCAATAATTCTTAATTCTAAATTATTTCTATGATATGGAGGTTAATTTATGGTAACGACGGCTATAATTGGGGGGACCGGGGTTTATGACCCGGATTTACTGGAAGATGTAAAAGAAATAGTACAAGAAACCCCTTATGGGAAAGTTGCAATACTGGTGGGAAAACATGAAGGCTTAGATATTGCTTTTATTCCCCGACATGGAGGGGGCCATAGCATTCCCCCCCATCTAATAAACTACCGGGCCAATATCATGGCTTTGCACATGATTGGGGTTAAAAACATACTGGCTACGGCCGCGGTAGGTTCGCTTCATTTTGAATTTAAACCGGGATGCTATGTCCTGGCTGACCAGTTTCTGGATTTTACCCGTACCCGTAAGTGTACTTTTTATGAAGGTGGGGAAATGGGAGTAGTACATTGTGATATGACCGTACCTTATTGTCCCCGTTTACGTGAAGCCCTGGTAAAAGGAGGCCATGATAAGGGAATTAAGGTAATAAATGGCGGGACTTATGTTTGTACCGAGGGGCCGCGTTTTGAAACTGCGGCGGAAATATCCATGTTCAAGCAACTGGGGGGACAGCTTATTGGAATGACCAGTGTACCCGAAGTTTGTTTGGCCCGGGAACTGGGTATGTGCTATGCGAACATTTCTATTGTGACTAATTTTGCTGCTGGCATTTCACCCGGAATACTGACCCACAGTGAAGTGGTGGAAATGATGAAGGGCAGTATCGAGGGAGTAAAGAATATATTAATTAACAGCCTGAAGTATATTGCCAGTGACCAAAACGAAGACAAATGTGATTGCAGGAAAATATTAGATGAGCCTGGAGTAAGCAAATGATAAAAACATTATTTTATGATAATGAAGCAGTAATGATACTGGATCAGAGTCAGTTGCCGGATAAGGTTGAATACCTCAGGTGTAAGACTATAGATGATGTAGCCGAGGCCATAAAAAAACTAAAAGTTCGGGGGGCACCGCTTATCGGTGTAACTGCAGCTTTTGGTTTGGCTATGGCTATAGCTGATTATCAGGGAGAACCGGCAGAACTAGAAAATTATTTTGAGCAGGCTCGGGTTAAGCTAGCTTCAACCCGCCCTACAGCGGTAAACCTTTTCTGGGCTTTAGAAAGGATGGAAAAGGTTTTTAAACAGGAGTCTGTAACAGAGGCTAACCGGGAGCAAGTAGGAGAGCGACTTAAACAGGAAGCTATCAGGATGTATGAGGAAGATATAGCTATAAACCGGGCTATGGGTGAATATGGGCAGGAATTGTTACCGGAAGGCTCACAGGTAATGACTATATGTAACGCTGGAGCACTGGCTACCTGTGGTTACGGTACGGCTCTGGGTGTAATTCGGGCCGCCGCTAACCGGGGTAAAATCGATAAAGTTTGGGCATGTGAGACCAGGCCAGTTTTACAAGGGGCTCGCCTGACGGTGTGGGAACTGATGCAGGATAAAATTCCGGTTACATTAATAAGTGATAATATGGCTGCTTACGTCATGCAACTGGAACAGGTAAATGCGGTAATAGCAGGTGCTGACCGTATTGCCGCCAATGGCGATACGGCTAACAAAATTGGTACTTATGCTCTGGCGGTTCTGGCTGCTTATCATAGAATACCTTTCTATATAGCGGCTCCACTTTCCACTCTGGATTTTAAAAGCGCTTCCGGAAGTGATATACCGGTGGAACAGCGTCCTCCAGAGGAAATACGGGAGTACCGGGGTTTATATTTTACGGTGCCGGAAGTAGATGTTTTTAATCCGGCTTTTGACATAACACCACACCATTTAATTACCGGAATAATCACGGAAAAAGGGGTTTTTAAACCTCCTTATGAGATAGCTTTTAAGAAAATGGATCAGGATTAGACACTGAAGGACACTGATAACTATGAAAAACACTGAATCTTATTATATTTTTTAAGGAAAGCGAGATAAAGACGAAACAGCTAGATAGCCGACCAACTGTCGGTAGCGGAAGCTTCACCCTAGACGGGTACACGGCAGCTTTCGGTAGGAAGTGTAGGGACCGGTATTACGACAACATGACGGAACGGCACAGGGGCCGTTCCCTACACTTCCTACCGAAAGCTGCCGTGTACCCGTCTAGGGTGAAGCTTCCGCTACCGACAGTTGGTCGGCTATCTAGCTGTTT
>DUMX01000085.1 GCA_012839665.1 Gelria sp. | reverse complement strand
ACTGGTGTTCACATTAGCCAGATTATTAGCCACCACGTCCTGCCGGGCCATTTGTAGCATCATCCCTGAACCTGCTGTATATAATCCTTTTATCAAATTAAACTCCCCCAAAGTCCTTAATTCAGAATTAAAAATCGTATTATATATATCGTTTTCTCTAAAGGAATTCTTTAATCTATAATACCCGCCGCGCACCCTTGTTAGGAGTACGACTTATTACTGACATTTCATTAAGAGCCTTACCTGTCCCTATAGCCACACAACATATAGCTTCTTCACCAATATGAACGGGCAGGTTAGTTTCCTTGGATAACAGTACATCCAAACCGTCCAGGAGTGAACCTCCGCCAGTCATAACTATACCATTGTTGACAATATCAGCCGCCAACTCTGGAGGGGTAACCTCAAGGACCTTTTTAACTCCCTCAATAACAGCTTCTACTGGCTCCTGCATAGCTTCCCAACTTTCCGCTGAAGTAATAGAAATGGTCTTCGGCAAACCGGTTAAAAGGTCGCGCCCCCTTACCTCCATAGACCGATCACGATTATCTTCAGTAACATAAGCCGTCCCTACTCTTATTTTTATTTCTTCAGCGGTGCGGTCACCAATCATTAAATTGTATACCCTGCGAATATAGCGTATTATAGCTTCATCGAACTTGTCCCCCCCAATTCGTAATGAATCATTACAAACTAGTCCTCCCAAAGAAAGTACTGCGATATCGCAGGTCCCGCCACCAACATCCACCACCATATGACCGGTAGCTTCGGAAATATTTATACCTGCACCTAAAGCGGCAGCAAGGGGTTCTTCAATGATAAAGGCCTGTCTGGCACCTGACGATATGGTTGCCTGGCGAACTGCACGTTCTTCTACATCAGTTGCACCGGTGGGAATGCATACGATAACGCGCGGTTTAAAGAATAGCTTGTTACCCATAATTCTTCGGATAAAATAGCTTAGCATTTTTTCAGTAGTATCGTAATCAGCAATAACTCCTTCTTTTAAGGGACGAATAGCTACTATATGACCTGGTGTCCGCCCTAGCATTTGCCGAGCCTCTTCCCCTACGGCAATAATTTTATCCGTATTCTTATCTATAGCCACTACTGAAGGTTCATGTAATACAATTCCACTACCCTTTTTAAAAACTATTACACTGGCTGTTCCCAGGTCAATACCAATATCTTCCCCAAAAGCAAAACACATCCTGTAGGCCTCCTAAACAATATTTCGATTATAACCTAATTTTACCTATTAGCTTTCCTAATTAATTATACCTTAAGCTAAACTAAAGTGTGTAGTTTTATTAGATACTAATGTATTAGTTATCCATTCTATCCGATGATAAGGCGGCATATTTTTGTCGGGTCGCTTCCCCTCCTCTAATATGTCTTTCTGCTTTATGCTTTTCCAGAATTACTTTTACTTCCTGAGCCAGTTTTTCATCAATTCTGGGCAACCTTTCGGCCACATCCTTGTGTACAGTGCTTTTACTGATGCCAAACACTTCAGCTGTTTTCCTTACTGTATCAGACGTATTTAATATATGCTGTGCAACTTTTACCGCCCTTTTTCTAATATAATTCTGCACTCCTCACCCTCCCCCGCATTGGTTATATAAATCTATATTCAAAGAGAGGATGGTTTAACACCATTTTGCATAAACCCGATTAAGCGAGGGATAAGAGCGTCTGCGAAGCACCCTATTCCCGTATTAACCCCAGGACACTACCACCGATGAAAATGGTTGCAACCGGTATTACGACAACATGACGGAACGGCACAGGGGCCGTTCCCTACACTTCCCACCGAAGGCTGCTGTGT
>DUMX01000084.1 GCA_012839665.1 Gelria sp. | reverse complement strand
TGTTTTTTTAAATGGCGGAGAGAGTGGGATTCGAACCCACGGAGCCGCTACAAACGGCTCACACGATTTCGAGTCGTGCGCTTTCAACCGGACTCAGCCATCTCTCCGTTTAATAAATAGAATTTTTTTGACACTGAATACACTGATTTCTTATGATTAACACTAAACTTTTTTAAAATAAACTAAACCCCAGCTACTATTTTCATCGGTGGTTGCCGTATTAACACAGATTGTTTTTTTAAATAAATCCGCGGGTTCACCCTACGGGTACCACTGATGCTTCTGTTGGCCGCAATTAAGGTTGCGGTACTACAATGTTCGCTACCGTTCATAATTAAGATTGCGTCTATTCCCTAACCTAATGTTACTAGTTTCTGGTCTTTATGAAAAGCTTTTTTCTATTATTTGGCGGGCGGTAGCCAGAGCTTCCTCTATTTTGCTGGTATCTCGGGCACCGGCCTGGGCCATATCCGGACGTCCTCCGCCCCCGCCACCGGCGGCTTTAGCAGCAGCAGAAACTATTTTACCAGCATGAACGCCTTTGGCGGTAAGGTCCTTGCTGACAAAACAGACCAGGGCAACCTTATCTTCTACGGCTGAAGCTAGCATTACTATTGAAGTTCCCAGCTTATCCCGCAGCATTTCTGCATTCTGGCGTAAGGAATTAGCATCAACACCTTCTACTTTCTCAATCAAAACCTGGGCTTCATTGACTTGAAAGGCTTTTTCGAGCAAACTGTCGCTGGCAGCACTGGATAAACGGCCTTTCAATTTCTCTATTTCCTTTTCTTTTTCTTTTAAACTGCGGTTCAGGCTTTCTACTTTATAACTCAGGTCACCAGGAGAGGTTTTCAGAGCAGCAGCTATAGATTTTAATTCAGCTTCAGCCTGATTTAGATAATCCAGGGCACAACTGCCGGTTAAAGCTTCAATCCTGCGTAAGCCGGAACCTATACTGCCTTCGCTTACTATCTTAAATAATCCGATTTGACCGGTATTTTTAACATGGGTACCTCCGCATAGTTCCTGGCTAAAATCTTCTATCTGTACCACCCGGACTTCATCCCCATATTTCTCCCCGAAAAGGGCGATAGCTCCCATTTCGCGGGCCTGCGCTATATCAGTAACGGTAGTATCTACCTGGTACATATTCCAAATAGCCTGGTTGACTATGTTTTCTATGGCGATTAACTGAGCATCATCCAGGGAAGTCAGATGAGAAAAGTCAAAACGTAACCGTGCAGGCTCTACCAGTGAGCCTTTTTGCTGCGCATGTTCACCTACCACCTGACGCAGGGCCTGATGTAATAAGTGGGTAGCAGTATGATTGCGGGCGGTTGCTATTCTCTGCTCCCAGTTTACTTCCAGTTGCAGTTTTTCACCCACCTTGAAACTCCCTTCCAGAATACCCTGATGAATAATCCAGGAAGATATCTTTTGCACATTCGTAACCTGCAGCTTACCGTTTTTCCCGGTTATAGTACCGCTATCAGCTACCTGTCCCCCACTTTCGGCATAGAAGGGAGTGCTGGCAGTTACCACCAGTATTTCTTTATTAGCAGCAGTTTTATGTAATTTGTCTTCTTCAATTATGGCCTGCAAGGCGGAAGTGTCTTTTAGTTTTTCATAGCCGCTGAACTGCGTTGGTTTTATATCATTTAATAATTCGGTAATAATGAGGTCCTGGGCAAAGGCATTTTCACCTTTACCTGCTTCCCGTGCCCGTTGGCGCTGTTCTTCCATCATATTATTGAAGCCATCTTTATCCACGATAAATCCATTTTCTTCAGCCATATCTTCAGTTAAATCCAGGGGGAATCCGTAGGTATCATATAGTACAAAAGCTTCTTCGCCATCTATTTCATTACGTCCCTGTTTTCTAGCTTGTTCCAGAATTTCCTCTACCTTTTTTAAACCTTCATTTAAAGTGAGCAGGAAGCGTTCTTCCTCCATTTTAATTACATCTTTTATGAAATCTGATTTTTCCACCAGTTCCGGGTAGGCGGTACCCATTATGGAGCAAACTATATCCACATTTTTATATAGAAAGGCTTCATTAATTCCTAAGAGGCGCCCGAAACGTAAGGCCCGTCGGAGTATGCGGCGCAGCACATAGCCACGGCCGTCATTACCAGGTAATACCCCGTCAGCTATTAAAAAGGTACAGGTCCGGCTATGGTCAGCAATAACCCGAAAGGGAAAGCCTTTTTCCCCGGGGTTATATTTTTGGCCACTCATTTTTTCAATATGTTTAATGAGAGGGGTAAAAAGGTCGGTGTCAAAGTTGCTATCCACGCCTTGCAGGAGTGAAGCCAGCCTTTCTAACCCCATACCAGTATCAATGCTGGGTCGGGGTAAGGGAGTGAGGACTCCTTCTTCATCCCGGTTATATTGCATGAAAACCAGGTTCCAAACTTCCAACCAGCGGTCACAATCACATACCCCCAGGGCACATTCGGGACCACAGGCATATTCTGCTCCCCGATCATAGTGAATTTCACTGCAAGGGCCACAAGGCCCGGTATCTCCCATGCTCCAAAAATTATCTTCTGCACCCATCTTAAGGATGCGTTCCGAATTTACATCAGTAGTCTCCTGCCACAGCTTAAGGGCTTCATCATCATCCAAGTAAATAGTAACCCATAGTTTGTTTTTAGGCAGAGCTACAACTTCGGTCAGGAATTCCCAGGCGTACTGGATAGCGTCACGCTTGAAGTAATCGCCGAAGGAAAAATTACCCAGCATTTCGAAAAAGGTATGATGCCGGGCAGTCCTGCCTACCGTATCCAGGTCATTATGTTTACCCCCGGCCCGTACGCATTTTTGGGAGGTAGTAGCCCGGCTATAATTGCGCCGGTCAATACCCAGGAAAACATCCTTAAACTGATTCATACCTGCATTGGTGAACAACAGGGTGGGGTCATTTATGGGCACCAGAGATGAACTTTCCACTACGGTATGATTTCTATCGGCAAAATAATTTAAAAAGGTCTTTCTGATTTTATCGCTTGTCCACACGACCTGGCCTCCTATAATTCTCAATTCTCGATTCTTAATTCCTAATTCCGTTACCCTTTATTTTCTTCTATAATAGGGCCTCTGTCAATAAAGCTCTTCTTTGCTACTTCGTCATTCTACCAGTTTTAAGTAACTCCATCCGACAATTACCTTCAAAACTGCAGTAATGGGTACAGCAAAAAGCATGCCCCAAATGCCCAACAATTTTCCCCCGGCTAATAGGGCAAATACTATCACCAGTGGATGCAGTCCCAACTTATCACCTATTATTTTAGGGGTAATCAGATTACTTTCCAATTGCTGAATTACTACTATGGCCAGGGTCATGTACAAAGCCAAGCGCAAGGATTCCGAGGCTGCCAGGGCAATAGCCGGGATGCCTCCCAGAATAGGTCCAAAGTACGGGACCAGGTTAGTTACCCCAGATAATATGCCTATAAGCAAGGGAAACTTTACTCCAATTAGAGCAGCAGACAGGCCTATCCCTGAACCTACAAAAGCAGCTACCATCAGGTGACCTTTGATGAACTCAATCAGCACATTGTCGATTTGTCGGCATATCATAGTAAGCTCATTGCGAATTCGAGGGGAAAAAAGGTTAAGAAAGGCATCCCGGATTTTTTCCCAATCATTCATAATATAAAAGGCCAGAATGGGGGAAAAAATCAGGGCCAGTATTTTACCTAAGAAATTATAAAAACCGCTTAAAAACCGATTTAAAACCTGGTAGATATAGGTTTCGAGTTTGCCCAGGTTTTTATTAATTACCTGATTTAGCTGCTCCGGGGCCTGCATCTGGTCAATTTTACCCGCCATTTCCTGAGCCTGCCCTACGTAGTGGGGATATAATTCCGCCAATCCGTTTAGTTCTCTTACCAGACCGGGAATAGCCAGTACTAATATTACAGCAAAGACAGCGACTACTCCCA
>DUMX01000005.1 GCA_012839665.1 Gelria sp. | reverse complement strand
CTTGTTTAATTAAAATATTTGCTACTGCCGCCGGTAGTATTTCGCACCGATGTGCTGAGCATCGAGGATATTACCCCGGGAATGTCCCTCACCGGACCTCGATGCTCAGCACATCGGTGCGAAATACTACCGGCGGCAGGTCTTCGCGTGGGTCGCGGTTTAAAAAGACTGCTTGTTTAATTAAAATATTTGCTATATTCTAAAAAACTGCATACCGGGTGTGCGCAGGGGTGCCGCGAAGGTTGAGATTATACCCTTGGAACCTGAACTGGGTAATACCAGCGGAGGGAGCGCAGACAGGGATAAGTATACCTGACGTACGCCTTTTTGAGGTTAACGTCAGGTTTTTTAATGGAAAGGGGGAATGAAAATTGGGTCGACGGTAAAACATACCCCTTTGCTTGCCGGGTTTGGCAATCTATTTACTGAAAACGAGGAGGATAACGATGACTATAAATGATATTCAGATAACCCGTTCTATTATTGAGGAGTATTATACGTCAGTAAAGCAACTTTTGGAATGTGATGTAGTTATAGTCGGGGGCGGACCGGCAGGAATGACAGCGGCGTATTTTGCCGCCAAACATGGACTTGCGGTTGTGGTTTTGGAAAGCCGTTTAGCCCCAGGCGGTGGCATGTGGGGAGGAGGGATGTTTTTTAACCAGGTCATTTTTCAGGAAGAAGCCAGAGAGCTTTTGGATGAACTCAGGATTGAATATAAGCAGAATACAGAAGGCTATCTTGTAGTACCTTCTTACCGGGCAGTAGCCGGGCTTATCCTTAATGTCGACAAAGCAGGAGCTAGAATCCTAAATGGTATAACAGCGGAAGATGTTATGGTCAGGCAAAGCAAAGTATGTGGAGTAGTCATAAACTGGACAGCGGCAATGAAGCTGGGTATGCATGTTGATCCTTTGTGTATAGGCGCCCGGGTAGTAATTGATGCTACCGGCCATGATGCCAGCATAGTAAGGATTTATTTTGCGAAATCTGGAAACAAGCTTCAGCCAGACGAAGGGATGAATATAAAAACTGCCTCGATGTGGGCTGAAAAAGGGGAAAAGATGGTGGTGGAACATACCCGATTTATAACAGATGGGCTTATTGCTGCCGGTATGAGTGTTAGCTCTCTTTTCAATACTCCTCGCATGGGTCCCATTTTTGGCGGCATGCTCTTTTCTGGGCACAAGGCAGCCCAGCTAGCTGTAGATTATATAAAAAAGGAAAGGAAGTGAGGCGATACTGTAAAATTTAAGTAGGTAAAACGGGGTCGAATAGCGAAACGAGGCCTCAAAAAGGGTGCTTTGGAGAACATCCGCTCCCACACAAAGGAGGTTGAGGTCTCGTGTATTTCAACAGTTGGTGTTAGTTTTCCTGCAAATATCTTACATGCTATATATTAATCTACATACCGGAGACCGGCAGTAATTATCGCCGGTCTAAATAAATTATCCCCAGGTCGGCATCATATTCAACATTATAATCAAAGGCCTCACCCACAACCCGCAGGGGTACATAGGTTCTGCCATTAACGATTACAGGAGGTGCATCCAGGGTTTTGGTGGCGGAATTTATCTGATAGGTATTATTATTAGCTTTTAAATTTAACGTGTTACCGTAGGACATATTTATCTGATTCGGCGGTATCCATTCCACATCGCAACCCAGGTATTCACCTATAGAACGTAGTGGAACCATAGTACGGCCGTTTTGGATGAAAGGAGCAACTCCTTCCTCCATCTCCATCCGGTCACCGTCAACCACTATTATTAGTTCATCCTCGTAGTCAGCCTGGTCTTCCGGGAATAATTCATCCAGGGACAGGCTATTGCTGGAGTTGAGGCGGGGTACGTTTAGCTGCAGGTTTTCTTTAACCTGGGCTGTATAATTTGTAGTGGCCTTCATATTCAAGCTTTCGTTAGAGAATTTAGCCTTTACATCAAACGTACCATTCCCGGCGGTCTGGTCATCTTGCATTTTACTCTTATAATCAGCATTTAACCGCAAATAATCGTTTTTTTCACTAAACCCTATACGAAAGGCAGCATTTTGGTCAACGATCGAATTAGCGATACTATTTTTACCTTCCACTGCTACACCCAATTTTAGACTGTCGGCGCTAACTGCGGCTCTGAAATCTATACTTGATGCAATACCATTACTATGACTGGAAAGGGTAAAATCAATAACGTCTCCGTCTATTTTAAAACTAATACGGCAATTTACTGTAATCTGGTCACCACTAATGGTCATTCGCAGTTCTTTAACATCCAGATTCTCAAGCTCCTTCAGAAGGGATTCCTCACTGCTCCCTGCTATATCACTGAACACCTCTTCCAAATCACGGCTGGTAAGCTCAGGAAACAATGGTTTAAAAACCTTTAGCAGCAAATCAATAAAAGCTTTGTCATTCATATTACGTAAATACAGCACCAGAGCCTTTTTATCCATACTAAGTACAGCGGTATTGCCGTCCTTAGAGAAACAACCTGCGGGTACGGGCGTAATCAGGGCGGTGAGCAACTGGCGGCGAAAGTCATTATAACCAGGGTAATTTTTGTAGAAATTCTGAGACTGTTGTAACTGCTCTTCAAAACTTACCAATGCATCGCCATCCATATCCAGATATACATACTGAGGACATTGTATAGGTAGTTCTTCACCAAAAATATAAGCCAATTCTTTAAGGGTTTCCCCAGTTATGAATAATTTGTCACGATCCCAATAAATAGTGCTGTCAATATTCACTTGCATCTGGGAGGCGGTATCATCAAGCTTACCCGACATCGAAACATCGAATTGCCCCTGATATTTAGCCATATCAACGGTATAATCAACTCCACCTTTTATGCACAGTGAAGAAAAAGTACTATCCTTATCTTGAACGGATATGTTGGAGTCCAGGCTAAATTTCCCTGCTAATTTGGTTCCCAGCTTGGTAAATTGGTTATTTGCCACTTCTGGATAAGAAATATTTTTCAAACTCTTAATAAAATACTCCTTATCTGCGACTGCATTCTGTGCCGCATGAGCCGGCATGGGCAAAATCCAGGCTATGCAAAAAAACATCACCAACAATATTGCTATTCCTTTTTTCATAGCACCCATCCCTTCTGGTTTTAGCCGTTACTCAAAGTAACGCATTTATATTTTTGAGTATTCGATACTTATCACCAAATACCTCCATTTTCCATTAATACTAATGTGGTATATGTAAAAGGCGCATGATTAGGACTCGATAACCCGCTCGGCAATAAACCAAAAAGCGCCAATCAGCCCGGAGCGAAGGATAGGAAGAAACAGATGCAGTTTGCCACGGGGGCTGATTTAGCCAGTCTTCATGGATAAGGCCACTTTGCCCCGTTCCCGGTCAACTGACAGTACCCGTACCGTTACCACATCCCCTACGGCTACAACCTCCATAGGATGACGGATGTAGCGGTCTGCCATCTGGGATATATGCACCAGACCATCGTTTTTTATCCCTATGTCCACGAAGGAACCAAAATCCACCACGTTTCTAACTGTTCCGGTCAAGAACATTCCCGGGGTAATATCCTCGATACGCGAAGACCTGCCGCCGGTAGTATTTCGCACCGATGTGCTGAGCATCGAGGATATTACCCCGGGAATGTTCTTGACCGGAACAGTTAGAAACGTGGTGGATTTTGGTGCCGGGATATATGCACCAGACCATCGT
>DUMX01000083.1 GCA_012839665.1 Gelria sp. | reverse complement strand
CAGCGATGAAAATGGTTGCACCGGTATTACGAACAACATGACGGAACGGCACAGGGGCCGTTCCCTACACTTCCTACCGAAAGCTGCTGTGTGCCCGTAGGGTATGGTTTTCATAAGAAATCCCCCTACGGGGACACGGATGTACCTATCGGTACTATTAAGGTGGCAGTTTTTCTTCAGTGTCAAAAATTCCATATTAAAACTCACACGACTTAACGGTTCGGGGAAAGGGTATAACATCGCGAATATTACTTACCCCGGTAAGATACATAATAAACCGCTCAAAACCCAGACCAAATCCGGCATGCTTGACTCCACCGTATTTCCTTAGCTCCAGATACCACCATAAATCATCGCGAGGTACACCCATTTCTGCCATCCTTTTTTCCAAGAGCTCCAGCCTTTCTTCCCTTTGGCTGCCGCCGATAAGTTCTCCTACTCCTGGAACTAGTAAATCCATAGCAGCTACAGTCTTGCCATCATCATTTTGCCGCATATAAAAAGCCTTAATATCCCGGGGATAATCAGTTACAAAAACCGGCCTTTTAAAGACCTTCTCGGTTAAATAGCGTTCATGCTCAGTCTGCAGGTCACTGCCCCAATCCACTGGATAGTCGAAACTCTCCCCCGCTGCCTGTAGAATTTCCACCGCCCGGGTATAAGTTATCTGAACAAATTCCTGATTTATGATGCTAGTAAGCCTCTCCAATAAACCCTTATCCACAAATCTATTACAGAATTCTATTTCCTCGGGGGCATTTTCCAGCACATAACCAATCGCGAATTTTACCATAGCTTCAGCCAATTGCATATCATCATTCAAATCAGCGAAAGCCATTTCCGGTTCAATCATCCAGAATTCAGCGGCATGCCGGGCCGTATTGGAATTCTCCGCGCGGAATGTCGGTCCAAAAGTATATACGTCCTTAAAGGCCAATGCAAAGGCTTCCGCTTCCAGCTGACCACTCACAGTAAGATTGGTCCTGCGGCCAAAAAAATCCTGTGAAAAATCGACTTCGCCAGTATCAGCAAACGGCAGCTTTTTTGCATCTAATGTGGTAACCCGGAACAATTCCCCGGCCCCTTCGGCATCACTGGCAGTAATAATCGGAGAATGGACATAAACAAATCCCCGCTCCTGGAAAAACTTGTGGATAGCATAAGATGCCAGGGAGCGTATCCGGAAAACAGCCGCAAATAAATTGGTACGGGGGCGTAAATGAGCCACCTCACGCAAAAACTCCCGGCTATGACGCTTAGGTTGTATCGGATAATCTTCTGGAGAATCCCCGGCCAGGATTACCTCCCGGGCCTTAACCTCAAAGGGCTGCCTGGCCTGCGGTGTCTCTACCAGTACCCCTCTGACCGTAACAGCTGCACCCGTTCTAAACCGGGCTACTTCGTCAAAATTATCCAGAAACTCCTTTTCATATACCACCTGTACCGTATTAAAATGAGTACCATCATTAAGCGCTATAAACCCAAAGGACTTCTGGTCGCGATTACTCCTAATCCATCCGCTGATTTCCACTTCCTGATTAGCGTATCTACCAGTATCCCTTACCAATTGCCTGACTACTGTTTTCTCCATATTAATCCCCCTTATCAGTAAGGAACCCTTCATGTGGGTTTAAGACGATTACCACCGAACTTTGATATACCTATACCATCTGCTACCTCCACGCTACTTATGATATGGTTCCCCCTTTAATATTTTAAATCCCCGATAAAGCTGTTCGGTAAGTATAAGGACAGCCATCTGGTGAGGAAAAGTCATGGCGGAAAAAGATATACGGTAATGGGCCCTTCCTCTTACTTCTTCAGATAACCCATGAGAACCTCCTATAACCAGGTTAACCCGAGATTTACCTGAGAAGTTCCACTGCTCTACTAGCTGGGCAAACGCTTCCGAGCTCATACTATTCCCCTGGATATCTAGAACCACCAGGATATCATCATCGCTAATCAACTTTAAGACCCGTTGACCTTCCCGGCTTAGCACCCTATTAATTTCACTTGGCCCCGCCCGCGGATTAGTTTTTTCCTCCAGACCATCTACCAATTCGATGCCGGTATAAGGCTGTAGTCTTTTCAGGTATTCTTTAATCCCATTTAAATAATAGGTTTCCTTAATTTTACCTACTGATATAATCCGATATCGCACAGCCCCGCCACCTTATGCAAAATGTATACCATCTTCTCCGAATAGAAGTGTCATTATTCCAATCTATTCCATTAACAAAAAAGTTGGGTTCCCTCTATTTCTATTAATACTGACTATCTTTCGTTCCTTCTCAAATACAGATAACCATTATTTCCCTTATTCAATAGTAGCCCCTACGTATTCATTTGCATATTATACAACAAATCTGTAAAAGGAGGTATGAAAATGCCAAATGGTGCCAAACCCTTAAATTTTGTGCGCTCTATTCCCGCCCGCGGGTCGCGCAATGTATCCCCTGGTATCAGAACTATCACCCTGTTTTTTGACAAGAACGTTGTCAATAATGCAGTCTGGACTAATAATCGCAACCAAATTCGCATGTTCAGGGGCACTATCCGGGTGCCTATCAGGGTTACCAGGATTCCTGACACGGTCAACTTTTCCCAGCGCCGTAAAATTTTTGTCCATCCAGTAAACCGGCTTCGCGCTAATACCAGATATACCATTGTGATTGGCCGGAATCTAAGGTCCAAGGCCGGAGAAACTCTGGGCCAAACCGTACGGGTATCCTTTACCACTGGTGCGAATGGTGTTATTCCAGCTGAATAAAATCTGACTTCTCTCCGGGGTTACGTCTTTTAGTAATGCTTTCTTGATTAGCAATAATCGTGCCAACATTATATGGATACAATGTATATATTCCAGTCTATTCCAGACACAAAACAATTAATTTTATTACTATAGTTAAGCAAATATGTAAATTAAGGATTCTTAACTGTACCCTTCTCACAATAGCAGTAACTTATATACCATAACTTACCTTTTTTATGAAGTAACCGGGTTCTATATACCTGCATAGTATACACCAGGTTAAGTAAAGGAGGTATAAAAATGGCGCAACCCGGAGAAAAGCCCCTGAGTTTTGTCAGTTCCATTCCTGCTAATGGTGCCACCAACGTTTCTCGCAGTATCCGCACCATCACCCTGGTCTTTGATAAAAATGTGGTAGATGATTCCGTCTGGGAAGATAACAAACGACAAATAGAATTTTGGGCGGGCAGCAAGCGTCTGCAGAAGAGAATAGACTATAATGTAGTACGATCCATGGCTGTCGAAAAACGACGTAATATTTATATCAAACCTATAGGATTACTTACTGCCAATACTAAATACACTATCCGCATTGGTCCTAAGCTGACATCAAAAGCCGGCGAAAGCCTGGGTAAAGGTGTTATCATTGTATTTACCACAGGAAGGAGAGGCGTAGTTCCAACACCAATTGAAGAATAATGTTTCCGGTTTCCCTAAAACATTATAGTAAGCCAAAAACAGTCCAGAAGGTTCAATCCTATCTGGACTGTTTACTTATCCAGCTTAACCTTGATGGTTTTAACCTCTATTTGCCCTACCTGAGTACGAGGTAGTCTTACCAATTGCAACTTAACTACCTGTCCAATTTTTTTACCAAATATTAGATCCTGCAACTGGGAGGCGGTTTCAATTTTAACCCCGTCCAGAGAAGATACTATATCATAACGTTTAATACCAGCCTTATCAGCCGGTCCACCTGCCGCCGGTTCAATTACTACGCCGCTAGCAACCGGCAGATTAAAGTACCTGGCCTCATCCCCACTTATTTCCCCTATTATTTTGATTCCCATTAAGGGGCGTAAAACCCGCCCGTGTTTTTTTATGTCCTCTACCACCATTCTCACCTGGTTGGAAGGGATAGAAAAACCCATACCTTCAAATCCCTCGGCGGCAATTTTTACCGTATTTATTCCCACCAGTTGACCCTGCAGATTAACCAGAGCACCCCCGCTGTTACCCGGATTAATAGCCGCATCAGTCTGTATAAGGCGAAAGGTAAATCCTTCTTCCGTAGTTAGCAAACGATTTAATCCACTTACTACGCCAGCAGTAACTGAGCGGGCAAACCTTAGTCCCAAGGGATTACCTATAGCCACTACTTCCTCTCCCACTACCAGTTTATCAGAATCACCAAATTGTACCGGAGTTACCTTCCGTTCAACCTTTATTTTAATTAAGGCCAGGTCGGTACGAGGGTCGGTACCAATGATCTTCGCCTCTTTTTCGGTTCCGTCTGCTAAAGTAACTATCAGGCCTTGGGCATCTTTTACTACATGGTTATTACTTACAATATGCCCCTGACTGTCAATAATAACTCCCGAACCAGTTGTCTCTACCTTACGCTGGTTAAATATATCCCCGTCACTGCTCAAATTAGTTATACCCACCACTGATGGGCTAACCTGGGCAGCTACTTTACTTATAGCCCCGCTAACGACTATTTCCTCCGGTCCCGCAATCGGTTTGCTGGATGGAGATTTGTGGTTGAAAATAGCCACAACACCAAGACCAACGCAAAAGAAGATGAGAAAATATAGTATTCCCCTGACTGCTTGCCTGTTCATAACATCCCCCTGTATTGTTTATTATGGTAGGAAACAGTCATATTTTCTAACCTATGGCCTTTTATTATACTGTTCAATATCTTCCATAAATAAAACAACGGATGTTCGGCCGCACCCATAGTAGGGTCAAACATCCGTCCTGTTGACTTTTTAACTATTCAATAACCCTGGCACCCAAAGTTCCTAATTTACTGCTAATATCTTCATAACCTCGGAAAATATAGGTCGCATTTTCGATTACGGTCTGGCCTCTGGCTACCAAAGCTGCCAATACCAGGGCTGCACCAGCACGCAAGTCAGTTGCCTTTACCCTGGCACCATAAAGGGTACTAACTCCATCTACCACTGCAGTATGCCCTTCCACTTTAATATTGGCACCCATACGCTTCAATTCGTCAACTATCTGAAAACGGTTTTCAAATACATTCTCTACGATTACACTGGACCCCTCCCCCAGAGACAACAGGGCCATCATCTGTGACTGCATATCAGTCGGAAACCCCGGATAAGGCAGGGTCTTAATATCAACCGGCAGTATTTTATCAGCAGCCCTTACCAGTATACCGCCATTTACCTCGCTAACCTCCGCACCAGTCTCCTGCAGTTTAGCTACAATTGGATGTAAATGCGTAGGAATTACATTTTCCACCAGTACTTCACCACCGGAAATAGCCGCCGCCACCATATAAGTACCAGCTTCAATCCGATCCGGGATGATGGCATAACGACATGCCTTAAGCTCTTTTACCCCTTCGATTTTTATAACATCCGTACCAGCACCCCTGATTCTTGCTCCCATGGAGTTTAAAAAATTAGCCAAATCTACTATCTCTGGCTCTTTGCCCGCATTTTCTATTATACTTAGACCCGGAGTTTTAGAAGCCATCATTATTATGTTTTCAGTAGCTCCAACACTGGGAAAATCCAGATAAATACGGGCACCTCCCGGGCTCTGGTTACGGGCATATATATAACCATGCTCAATATTAACTTGAGCCCCCAGGGCTTGAATACCCTTAATATGCAAATCCATCGGGCGCGAACCTATATCACACCCTCCGGGCAGGGAAACGGTAGCTTCTTGCTGCCGCCCCAACATAGCCCCCAGAAAAAGATTGGACGCACGCAGTAATTTAGCCAATTCATAGGAGGTATGGGGCTTAATCTCACCTGCCGGTGGGCAAATAGATAGGCTACCATCCTCATTCCAGCGTGTGTCCACATTTATATCATTTAATATTTTTATCATTACTTCAACATCGCGTATCCGGGGTACGTTATCTAATATCGTCTCACCATCGGCCATAATACTGGCAGCCATTATAACTAGTCCAGCATTTTTAGCTCCGCTGGCCCGTACCTTCCCATAAAGGGGGTTACCCCCTTCAATTATTAATGTATCTTTCAAGATTTACACCTCTTGTTAAACTTGTTTCATAATATGCTGGTAAAAACCTTCCTCCCATTCAGTATACGGTATTGCCAGGATTTTTTCGATAGCTTGTTCCAAGCTTTTTCCCTGACCTAATTGCCGGGTTATATCAAATAAACTGGCCTCTCCATAGCAGTCAGCAATATACTCCACTGCCTGCAGGGACTCCCAATAAACAATGGATTGTTCCAATTCATCAAATCTTTTCGCCAGTTGTTTTAACTGGTAATACTCTACCTTTTTATCCCCGGCAAAAGGACTGGAAAACTCGAATCCGGTAATTTTCTTTTCAACATACTGGGCAATGCCTTCGGTCCACCAGCGATTATAATTCCCCTGACTCAATTCGTCGACCATTAGATGAGCAAATTCATGAACCATAGGCCCCTCACGGGCAAAGTGCAGCTGCATATCCTGTTCCCCCAGCCATTCCCGGGGAGATAATATACGGATGGAACCTGCCCAGTAAACTCCCATAGCACTGGCATCCTTATCCCAACCAAAACTTTGAGAAAGACTACTGCTATCTGGATAAACTACTAAAACCGTCCTGCCACTCGGTTTTACCCCGAACATAGCGCTAACTGCATCATAAGCCTCTTCAGCTGTACCAGCAATCAGTTTTATATAAGGTTCATCAACCGGGGTATATCTAATATCATAATGTTCACTCTGATACTGGTCAAAGTTAGCGGTTTTTAAATCTACTTCTTGACCTACCATGAAACGCATCAAAGCCTGGCTGTTTTTACTCATCAGCAAAGTTATTAATAAAATAAAGGCCAGCACCAGGACCATACCTTTGCCCGAAACTGGCAATTTAATCCCCAACATCCCTATCTCTCTCCCCTCTGCACCCCATTATACTATGGGCTCAATGGTGGGGGGGAAAGCAAATAGTGGTACTATTCCTTCAAATATTCAGTAACGGCTATTCCTGCCAGGGCTCCATCACCCACAGCAGTAGCCACCTGCCTGGCTGTTTTCACTCTGATATCTCCAGCAGCAAAAATACCGGGTACTGATGTCTCCATATTCTCGTCGGTCACTATGTAACCGTCCTCGGTTTCCAACAGACCTTCGATAAAGTCTGCTGCTGCTACCAGTCCAATGCTGACAAACAACCCCTCCACCTGCAGGCTTTCTTCCTCTCCAGTTTTAACATCCAATAGGGTTACGTTTTGCATCAGCCCTTCGCCTTCTATACGTTTTACTACCTTGTTTAATTTCAGTTCAATTTTATCATTAGCCCGCATTTTATCAACTGCGGTCTGGTTAGCTCGGAAACCTTCCCGACGATGAATCAAATAAACCCGCGCTGCTATATCAGCTAGATAAAGCGCTTCCTTAACTGCAGAGTCGCCTCCTCCTACTACGGCAACCGGATAATTTTGGAAAAAGGCGCCGTCACAAGTTGCACAATAGGAAACCCCTCGCCCTAAATATTCTTTTTCACCTTCTACTTCCAACTCCCGGCGTCTTGCACCCACAGTAATAATTACAGAACGAGCCAGGTACTCACCCTGGTTAGTAATCACCCGTTTACCTCCAGGTGACTCTTCTATCCCAGTTACCTCTTCTATTCTTATTTCAGCCCCAAAGCGCTCTGCCTGTTTTAAGAAATTATCCGCCAGATCACTACCACTAATACCAAAAGGAAAGCCTGGATAATTGTCAATCAGGTCGGTTTGTCCGGCATTTCCACCGAGCGTGCCCGCTTCTAGTACCAGAGTCTTAAGTTTAGCCCTGCCAGTATATATGGCAGCAGTCAACCCGGCCGGTCCCCCACCGATAATTATTACATCATACACAAACCTGTCTCCTTTCATGCCAAAAATCATAAAAAAACCCTGACCTAACGGCCAGGGTTTTCGTTTAACTAACGTAAGTAATTAAGTGGATTGGTAGCTGAACCATTGACCAATACCTCAAAATGCAAGTGAGGCCCACTACTTCGACCAGTTGAACCTAGTGCAGCAATAGTTTGCCCTTTACTAACCTTCTGACCAGTAGATACATTTATGGAACTGCAATGTGCATATTTAGTAACTATTCCATTATTGTGGTTAACTATAACTAGTTTACCATAACTACCTTGATACCCGGCAAAACTTACATAACCTGAATCAGCCGCTCTAATAGCCTGACCAGTTCTGCCCCCAATATCAATGGCCCGATGCCCACTCCTATAATATTGGGTAATACGTCCGTAAGTCGGCCAGTCCAGGGCTCCTGACCCACCGCCACCACGAGAGGCTATTTGGGTAACTCGAGTTCCCTTAATGACAACCTTATCAACCGCTGCTTTCAAAATCTTCTCTTCTATAATATTAGTTTTTTCAGTAATACCATTACGCTTATTGGCAGTATAGGCTATGTGCCGCTCCCCGTTTTTTCCCTCCTGTTTAACCCGAATGGAACCAGGGGAATTTTTATCCACAATAACCTTGGTTTCATAAGGTATAACTTCAGTTTTCTCTCCCTCTACTTTAGTAATAACATTTATGTACGGTTTACTTTTTACCAGAATTAATTCCTGATCTAACTGTAGATTCTCTGTAGTCAATCCGTTGGCTTGAACTATATCGTCTACATACATATCGTTACGACGGGCAATAAGCCACAAGTTGTCGCCTTCCTTAACGATATATTTCTCCGGATTATTAGTTCCGGTACGAATAAGGTCATAAGCTTCTTCTATCGACACTAGTTTCTTAAATGGTACCTTTTCTTCCTTAACTTTTACCTTTTCTGCAAAATCAATTGCTACTAGTTTCTCACCTGCTTCCAGCTGGCTGTATTCTTTTTTCAACCTGTTAAGCATACTATTCGCTGCTGCCTTACTTTCAACATAGGCTATCTTCTTACCATCAACCACAATGGCGCACGCAGGTACTTTGAAATCTAAAACCTGGACCAGTTTCTTCTCTGCTTCTTTACAAGATACTAACTGGCTTTTTCTTACCAGACCCCGTTTACATTCCACCTTGGTTGCTAGTTCCAATTTATACTGGCAGTTTGTTTCTTCCCTGACCTCAATTTTGTTAAGAACCTCTTGTAAATCAGCCTTATGCTTCAGCGCAAACTCCTGATTGCCATCAACATAGACCATATAACCCGGTGTCCTTAACCCAAATAAACCAATCAAACTCACAAGTAAAACTACAATTACAGCCACTGCTGGTAAACAAGACTTATTTTCTCGAAAATTCTTTACCATTATTTTACTCCATATTTCTTTTTTTTATTACGTCTTCTTCTTTTCTATTTCTTTTTAGTAAAATCCTCCTTCCATACCGATATTTTTTTATTTTAATTTGCCTTTTTTTGTAAATCTCGATAAATTGCCCCTTCAATCCGCTTCTTATGCAGAGTACAAGAAATCTCCGCCGGGACCGTAATATCGCCATTACTAAAGTAGTTATTAGCATGGCAACCCCCACCACAGAAATTTCTGACCCAACATTGCTTACATTGCTCCTTATTATCCAAATGATTAGCCTGGAAACTAGCCCTTACATTGCTGTCCAGAAAACCCCGGGCTACATTACCCAAATAAAACTCCTTTTTACCAATAAACTGATGACAGGGATAAATATCACCCTCTGGGGTAATGGCCAGGTAATCGACACCGGCTCCACAGCCACTATGGCGTTTAGCCAGACAAGGGCCTTTTTGTAAATCCAGATTGTAATGGAAAAAATGAATATCCTTACCAGAGCAGTCATAATTGACCAGAGTGTTGGTAAGTTTTTTATATTCCTGCAGTACCCGAGGCAGGTCTTCATTTTGCAAAGTATAATCGTTATCAGCACCAATAGCAGGCTCCAGTGATAAACAGTCAAAACCTAAATCCACAATATGACGCAGGTCATTGACAAAATCCAAGTTATGCCGGCTGAAGGTACCTCTGATATAATAGCTTACCGGATTGTGGGCTACCATTTGACGAATCCGTGGCAGCACCAGTTCGTAACTTCCACTACCGTTGTTAAGTACCCGATGACGGTCATTAGTCTCCGGTCTGCCATCCAGACTTAAAATAATAGCTATGTCATGTTCAATAATAAAGTCTATAACGGGCTGGTCAAGTAAGAGAGCATTGGTGGTAAGAGTATAATTAAACTGCTTACCCGTTTCCTCTTCCAACTTACGCCCATAAAGGACTAATTCCTTTACCACCTCAAAGTTTAATAAAGGTTCACCACCGAAAAAATCAACCTCCAAGTTTTTTACCCCGCTGCTGTTGGCAATAAGGAAGTCAAGTGCCTGTTTGCCTACTTCCGAACTCATCAAAGTCGGTTTCAAGCCAAAACTACCCTGACTGGCGAAACAGTAGCCACACTTCATGTTACAGGCGTGGGCTACATTAAGACAGAGAGCCTTAATTGGCAAAATCGACAAGTCCAGGGTCAAATCTTCTTCCGGGGTAAACATGGCTCCATCCTCGTAAGCTGCTAATACTTCATTAACAACTTCCATTACCTCTGAAGAAGGATAAAGCGCACTACATTCTTCTGCTGCCAGGTAAAAATCCCCCTGATTTTTCATCAGGCAGGAAATAAAATCATAAGCCAATTCATCCAACAGATGAATTGCCCCACTATTTACATCCAGGAGTATATTTAATTCATTCCAGCGATAAAGATGGATATTAGCATTAAAGTCATAACTGACCAGGTGGTACACGTATTTTCTCCTCTCCCTCGGGTATTAGAGCATAAAAAAAGGGGCACTGCCCCCTTTATTGGTGCCGTTTACTGTTTACGGCAAATCTGGTTGCCCACGGTGCAGGAAGTCTTGCAAGCTGACTGGCAAGACGTAGCACACTCACGGCAATTAATACCCCCATCTCTTTTAAGATTGGGTTTTACTACATTAACAATATGTTTTTTCAAATCCTCCAACCTCCCGTTGAAAATTGGTCTTAATATAATAATAGGCTTGATTAGACGCTAATATTATAAGCTACGCTCACAATTAATGGAGCCCTTTACAGGACACAGATGTAGGCAACGCCTACAATTAATGGAGCGGGAAACGGGGGTCGAACCCGCGACACCCGGCTTGGGAAGCCGGTGCTCTACCACTGAGCTACTCCCGCATCAACGTTATTTTATAACAGATACCTGCAGCCGTCAACCTGCCCTTCAGCTCTGGGTCCTGTCATCCTGAATGGATGCGTAATTAGGAGACCATTTTTTCACGGTTTCGGCCGCCTGGGCTGCATCTATCTTAGAAAAGGCAGTTAACTTCGATAAATCCGCACCATCTTGAGAGGTCCTTTCCACAACCTGCCCCATACCAGGAGCATAATAAATAATCGTCTTGAAACCTACGGCTTGATTATCCTCTTCCACCAACAGGCAATTATCCAGAGTGGCAAAGCCCAGATCTAAACGTACCCCCATGTCCAGTACAGTCCATACAATCTGGCCGAATTCAGTGACATAATTCCAGCTTTGTCCGACAGCCAAATTATTCTTCAGGACCGGCGAACACTCCTGGGGAGTAGAGTCATAAATCAGGTAAATTCCGTCCGGACGTTCAATATAGTGGAAACCATAACCAATGACCTCTCCACTATCCTGTACTATTTCCGCCTCGCTAACTCGTACTGCCTCGGTTGGAACTACCCGGGCACTAACCCGTTCCACGGTACCGGAAAACCCATCGGGATAATTCACAAAAAAGCTGCATTTTAAGCCTGATTCGGACAAGTAGGTAGCTGCCCGGGTCAGGTCGAGCTGAGCCGAAGGCTGGGTAGATGATCCAGCCGGTGTGGGGGAAGACTGCTGGGGTTGATTAGTTTGCGGGGCCGCAACCTGTGGGGGTTCCTCACCTTTGCTTAACCACCAGAATAATCCCCCTCCTGCCAGGAGAACTAAAATTAATCCTACTACTATAATAATCGGTCCGGTACCTCCACTACGGGATGGTGCTGCTCCCAGACCCCGATTTCCCTGCGCTGGATCAAACCGAGTAACGGACTGCTGAGGGAAAACCGGCTCAGGATGAGTCACCGGTGGTGATACCGGTGGGGAAATGGCTTCTCCCGTCCCGGCTGCCGGTCTAACCGGTTCCGGACTGGCTACCTGTTGTACCTGTTGCCCTGTATCAAATCCGCACTCCCCACAGAACCGATCCCCGGGGATTAACTCTCCCCCGCAGCGGGGGCACTGTATAAGCTGACTCAAGCTAATTCCTCCTTTTCCCTACTTAAAGCCCTCTGTTATACGGAATTACCGCAGGCGGTACAAAAGCGCTTGCCGGGACGAATTTCAGCTCCGCAGTTGCTGCAGAAACGCGCCGCCTGAGGTGAAGCCGGTGTAGGTTCTGTACTCGGTCCGGAGCCGGTTATACCAGCAGCCCCACATAAGGCCTTCATCCAACCAGATAGTATTTCCAATAATTCCTGCCGGTTGGCCGCCTGATGGCGAAAGCGGGTTTTTCCTGCCTCAGCTGCTTCAAAGGAAATTAAGTGATTGGTAAAAGCAGTCGGAGCCAAAAAAACTCGGGATAAGGAGCGTTCCTGTCCATTAATTAATGCCGTTGCCTGCCAACCAAACCCTCCCATCCAGCTGGTTATAAATTCAGTTCCCATTATCCGGCTTCGTTCTGCCAGGGTAACATCATTAGCAGCGCTGGTAATAAAGCCTAACTCCCCAATCTGTTTCATATGTTCAGGAGTTAATGCCATACTGCTGTTTTTTAAACCGGGGGTAATTTCAAACATAGTCGGCAGTAACCATCTTTTGTCTCTGCTGGCCAGGGAGCGTTTTAAGAGCTGTACAAAATCCTGGATTGATAATGATGAATCAACCCCGCTGCGATAATCCAGCATGCTTTCCATATAAGAGCGGCGATAAATATCTACACAATGCAGCGCGCAGACCAGGACTTCAGTTTCCATGATATTAGGAAATACAGTCTGGTAACCGCCCATACCTGTGGAAGCATAAACATCGGTCCACCACCTAAGAAATGACTCCCCGTCAGGGAAAAGCAGCAAAAGTATATCACCATCAGAGTTTGCCAACTGTGCCAAAACGATTTTATCATCAGCTGAAAGCAATGCGTAATATTTGTCATCAGCCGTACCCGCCCCGCCGCTGTTGAACTCAATTTTTAAGTCCGGTTGCAACAACTGCCGGGCAATCTGTCTAAACTGGGGGCTCTCAGATAGTTTTTTAAATACTTCTGAAGAACTGCTGGTGGCAGCCTGTTCAGCATTATAACTGAAGGATGAAAGACTGTTCCCGTTCAATCCCGAGCGTCTGAATAAATGATTAATATCGCCCGGTTCCAGTTTAAATACTTCAGCTCCCACCATACCCTGATTCATTTCCATTTAAATACCTCCTTACCGTTTACTTCATTTTGGCTTCTCTAATTGCACCTATGCGGCTGGTTACCTTATTTAAAAAGTCCCCGGGGGTTTCATAGCCGAGTTCCCGCAGACGGGCTGCCCTGGCAGCCGGTGACAGGCTATTGTTATTGATAACTTTGATAGCCTCCTGCATGTTATTCGGCATCTGCTCTATTCTGTAACCCATGTCCCTATAACTGCTTTCTACGGTCTGAGCAACATTTGCAGTTTTACGCAATTGTTCCATGGCCTCGGTCTGATTCCTCATTACCTCCGCTGGAGTGCTTCCTGCAGTCCAGTATTCATCGACTTTGTATGATTCCATTATAGACAGTTGTTCTGAGTCCAGGAGATTACCCTGTCGTCTTTGGACCAATTCGTATCCGCTCGAAGGTCTCATTGGCCTGCCATCGATCATCACTATGTCCGCCCCGCGCGCAATCTCCTCCGGTGTAGCCTCTATCATAGGTCTGCCCGGTAGATCCCCGTCCTGTATACGCCAGGTGCGCTGGTCACTGAAATCACGGGCAGCTTCAAGATCAAATTGATCCATAGCAGATTCTTCATGTCGTCCTGCCCATTCTCGGAAGCGCGTTGCGTCATCCATTTTGGCCCAATCGCTGTCCGGGAACCGTCTGGTTGCTTCATCAACACTAAAGCCGGATTTATCAGCAAAGGCTTTATAATAAACATCTTCCCATTCAGACTTGGGAATCTCCACCCATTCAGGTCCATTGGGGCCATGTACCAACCGTTCAGCGATAACATCATTATCCGTATTTATATCGAAAGCATTACACTCAGTGCCTGGTGTACGTACTGTTCTGCAGCGTATACCTTCAGGGTCAGTACCCGGATATCTGCTATGCAGGTGCTCCTCCACCGTCCGATAAGAAGGCTGATGTATCTCTGTATCCAGTACATGGTTAAATTCAGACTGTACCTGGCGGGATCTGGTCGGCCCTAGTTCCGCTCCTATACCATCAACATTTTCAAGGTCCTTGAGCGTTCTCATAGAAGCCGGGTCGGCTTTCATTTCCATAATATCTTCAACCGTTAGCGGTTCTCGGCGCTCAACCTTATCAGCCACATTATAGGTTCTTTCCTGAGCCTGCATTTTGTATTCATCATAAATAGCCTGCTCCCTGATCAGGTCCTGTTGTCTGGTCGGTGGCAGTTTATCAAAATCTTTGATATTTTTTTGTAAGGATTGTTCTGCTCTGGCTACCGAAGTCGGATCAGACAAGACCTCTTCAGGAGTCCTGGCATTAGTATTAAGAGTCCTATTATTTATAGCTTCTGGATGCATGCTGCCTGCATCACCGCCACCACCTCGAGATGGAGGCCCTCCCGGAGTTCCTGGTCCATCTCCGCCGCCATCACCAGTGCGCACCGGTCCATCAGGTCCATCCCCAGCACGACTACCTGCTTTACTCCCACCTTTGGCCAGGTCATCACTACTGGAGGCAACTTTACCTGCTCCTTTGGCTACATCATCACTGCTTCCGGAGGCTGCTTTGCCTGTTCCTCTGGCTATATCATCTCCACTACCGGAAGCTGCCCTGCTTGCTCCTTTGCCCATATCGTCTCCCATGTCGGAGACGGATTTGCCTCCATCTGCAGCTATATCAGACCATCCCTCGGAAGCTGATTTACCTCCTTTGAGAATATCATCTCCGCTGCCGGTAAATGCCTTTCCGGCTTTGGATACATCATCAAAAGAGTCAGCAACCGACAATCCATAGCCTCCTCTGGCTTTCTTTATGATGTTTTCTGCCGCTTCACCGCTGCCTATATCTACCAACCGTTTATTTATTTGATCAAGGGTTTCCTCTGCTGATTCTTTGCTAATTAAACCTAATGACTTGCTCCACATCTGATTTTTAGCACTGCCTTTTAATATAGCAGTTTCAATCAGGTCGGCTGCCTTATTGGTAAACGCCGGGTATCTTTCCATCATCTCTCCCATTAACTTGCCGCCGGCTTCGCCTGCCAGCCAACCTGCTTCTTCACCCAGAACCGTCAAGCCAATCGCTTTGGATACCGCCCGGAAATCTGATTCTCCCTTGTCGATTGAGTCCTTGATACGATACATGGCTTCTGCTACCGTTAAGCCCCCATCCATAACTACCCCGGCAGTGCCTCCAGTAGCTGTAGTAATCATGATACGGGCACCCATACCCAGCCAGGATGTACTGCCGTCAGCTTTCTCGCCAGTTACTACTTCTTTGGCCGTTGCTGCATTAGCTTCCAGAGCCCATCCTAGATTTTTGAACCAATCCTCTTCCCAGCGTTGTCCGGTATCCGCTGCTGTTGTTCCCTGTATACGGTTGTCGATAATCTTGTTTAACTGCTCCAATCTATCCTGGTCAAGCTCTTTCCCGGCCAGCATATCATCTTTTAGATTCTGGATTGCTTTGTCTACATCTCCGGAACCTCCTGGTTCTCCGATGTTATATTTATCAGCCATCTTCTGCATTTGCTCCAAACGCTTCCAATCGGCCAGATTCTTGTCAATGGCCTGGCTGGTGGCATCCTGACGAGCTGCCATCTTTTCAATATCGCGGGCAGAACGGCTCAAGTCTTCGGCAACGTCATCCTGCCATCTATTAAAGTCTTCTACATATGATCCCAGATCCTCATTACGAATTCTGCCTCCGGTAAGCAGGTTTTCCCATTCTCCAGTTTGGCTGTTGTATTCCAGCTCATAATCCCGGCCATCTTTTCCAGGCAAAGTAATGGTATCCCCATGTTGAGGCCCGGAAACCGGTGGTACGTCCGGAATTGTATCCGGTGGGACATTCCCAGCATCGGGAATGTCTTCTTCGGGTATGGACAATCCGGTTCCAGTCTGCCCTTCCGGTGCGGTAGGAGCATCTTGATCTATCCCATGATTTTTCAGGGTATTCATGGAATCTTCCGGACCAATGACTCCGGCATCTTCTGTTAAAGGAATCGTTGGTTTTTCAGGTGTTGACTGCGGTATCTCATCAGTCCAGGGTTTGGCCCCGTATTTTTCCACCGTCCGGTGATATGGTTCTCCCAGCGGCGGTTTGGTCGGCTCCCAGGCTTCTCTCCGTCCACCTAAATCGACTACCCTTCCATCAAAGGGATTGTAAGTGTCTACATTCCATATACTACCTTCTTCGTAGGGGTTATCAGTCCAGTGCATTCCTGCCCGGTTGTATCCATCGGCGTTATAACCGCTCCAGTGATATCCGTCCTTATCGTAACCCTGGCGGTTGTAACCCCAGGGATCGTAACCGGACCGGCTATAGCCTTCGAAATCAAATCCTTCCCGGTCATAGCCGTCACGGTCATAGCCATGCTCATTAAAGCCTTTTTTGTCATAACCGTCTGCGTCATACCCTTCTTTTGACTGGCCTTCCCGGTTATATCCCTCACGGTCATATCCTTCTTTATCGAAACCATTCTTATCGTAGCCTTCACGATCCCATCCGTTCTCGTCAAACCCCTTGTGATCATAACCTTCCCGGTCCCATCCATCCTTGTTGAACCCTTCTTTGTCATAACCTTGTTTATCATACCCTTTGGCATCAAAACCGCTGCGGTTGAATCCCTTGCGGTCATAGCCGTTTACATCATAGCCTTCTCGGTCAAAGCCTTCCGAGCCGAAACCATTGCGTCCATAACCTTCTTTATCAAAGCCAGCTTTATTGAAACCTTCTCTGTCGAAGCCTTCGGCATTGAATCCAGCTTTATCGAATCCTTCCCGGTCAAATCCTGATTTATCAAAGCCCTCTTTATCAAAACCTGTCTTGTCAAATCCTTCGCGGTTGAAGCCCGCTTTATCGAATCCAGCCTTATTAAAGCCTTCTTTGTCAAATCCTTCAGCATTGAATCCGGCTCTATCGAGCCCATCTCGATCAAAACCTGCCTGGTCAAAGCCTTCACGATTGAATCCCTCTTGGTCAAATCCGGCCTTATTGAAGCCTTCTTTGTCAAATCCTTCAGCATTGAATCCGGCTTTATCGAATCCTTCCCGGTCAAAACCTGATTTGTCAAAGCCTTCACGATTGAATCCCGCTTTATCGAATCCAGCCTTGTTAAAGCCTTCTTTGTCAAAGCCTTCAGCATTAAATCCGGCTTTATCGAATCCTTCCCGGTCAAAACCCGCCCGGTCAAAGCCTTCGCGGTTGAAGCCCGCTTTATCGAATCCAGCCTTGTTAAAGCCTTCTTTGTCAAAGCCTTCAGCATTAAATCCGGCTCTATCGAATCCTTCCCGGTCAAAACCTGCCTGGTCAAATCCTTCGCGGTTGAAGCCCGCTTTATCGAATCCAGCCTTATTGAAGCCTTCTTTATCAAAGCCTTCAGCATTAAATCCGGCTCTATCGAATCCGTCTTTATCAAAGCCTTGCCGATCAAAGCCTTGCCGATCAAATCCTTCTTTATCGAAGCCTTCTCGATTGTAACCTTCCGGATCAAACCCGTTCTGGTCATAAATCTTATCAACATCGGCGACAGTAGTCTGTTCTGCACTTTGTCCTTCTGCTCCCGCGGCCGTAGCTGCTTCTTCAGATCCGGGGACCGTTTCCGCCCCCGTGCTGTCTTCCAGCGAACTGGTGTCAAGAGGAACTTCTGAATCTCCAGCGTCTGTATACAGATGTTCAGATTGTGCCGCAGCTGGAGCCCCTTCGCTGTTTTCCGCCGTGGCAAAATGTGCTCCTCCTGCTTCCCCTTCTCTGGCACTGAACGCCTGAGTCTTCACTGGCTCCGCTTCTATCTCCAGATCCGATCCAGATTTCGTAAACAGGGCTGCCTCATCCTCCGTCTCAATGAAAATTCTCTTTTCATCGATTGCTCCCGGTACGGGACTTTCTTCGAACATATCCGTGGTATCGATGTGGATACCCGCTTCTCCCCCCGGTTCCCTGATATCGATAGCTTGCTCATGCATATCAACCGTATCGACATAAATTTCCGGCTCGGGCTGTACAAATATGCCCGCTTCATCTGCGGTGTCAATTATGACACCGGGCTCATGCTGAACAGCTATAGGAGTTTCAAACATATCTGCAGTATCAATAATCATGCCATGATCTGCCGGTTGTTCAACTTCTCTTATATCAATTGCTTTTTGCCCTATGGCACCCGTATCGACATAGATTTCCTCACCACGCCGTCTGCCACCTAATTGGTTGACTCCCTGGATTGCACCAGGACGAGCATTTCCGGCTCCCGGATAAGATCCTCCGGTAAGTGGTGATGGCCCTCCGCCAGTGGGATATATGGGTGTTCCGCCTGCCGGAGGTATGAATCCGCCACCGCCTAAGCCGCCTAAAGCCCCTAAGGCGGTCGCGATCAATCCGGGAACGACAACACCCGTCACCGCTTCCGTGGTGTTGGATGGTCCAGGTATATTTCCAACAGAACCGACTCCAGCCGGGCTTGCAGTTGCAGGCGCGGAATCTTTCGGTGCAGGATCTGCTGCCGGTTTTCCTGATTCTATGTCTGGAGCAGCCTGACTTAATAGCCCGGCCCGTTCCAGCCCGTCTAAAGTCTGCTGGGCAATACTCTTGGCAGCTGCCATATTAGCACCCTGGTTTAAGCCGGTATCCAGCATTTCCACAGTAATAAAATAATCCGGCAGGACCACCCCGATACCTACCCCGTCATCCGTGGTATATTCTCTTACTTCGCAGCCTTTCATCTGGGTGGTCCGGATGTAAGTAACCTGCGATATCCCGTCAACATAATCGATCATGATTTGTATTTCATCCGGCTGTGCCGGTCCTAGCACACTGAGCATACACCCGCCGCCGTCACCGTAGTTACCCATGCCGGCATGAATGGCAAAGCCATAGCCGGTAGCCGATTCCTGCCCAAACTTAAATTCCGGTGAGCCAGTATTGGCCTTGGATACCTGGGTGACTACATCCCCGACACTTCCTGCCAGAGCAGTTCCTGGTCCCCAGGAAGATATCAGAATCATAAACATAAAAGATAAGGCAAATACTACCCCAAGGTTTTTTCGGATTCGTTTCTTATTTCTAGCCAAATATAATATTGACAAGCTTTTCACCTCCGCCCCTTATGGTAACAATCCCACCAGCATCATCCAGCCGGTAGAAACCAGCATAGCTATTACCGTTGGTATCATCATATTTTTCATACCCTGGGCTCCCTTTTTCATTGCTTCCGTACCAGCCGTAGCAGCAGCAGTCATTATAGCAGTCGAAGCAAATGGCATTACTGCATCCCAACCTAACACTACCAGGGCTAAAACGGCCAGGACGGTAAAGGGAATCATAAACAGCATCCCTGTACTAACGGCTTCCCGGGCAAACTGACCTCCGCTTTCGGCTCGTAAAACTGGATTACCGTTATTTAATAGCATAATAAGCATATTTACCGCCAGTAACCCCATTACCAAAGCGAGAAATATTGATGATAATAAGGTCATCCAGCTAAATTCGGGCTTACTAAAAGGAATTAGTATGCCAAATACCAGGAAGCATAAATATACGGGCCCGAGTTTTACCGTTCTCTGGCCGGCACTACCTGCATAACCCAAATTCATTTCCATAATCCCACCAGCTCCCCATAATTGAATTCTTATTAAAATCTGCGTAAATCCTTTCTTAATCCGCGCGAGCGTAGCGAGTCCGCGTCTATTCCCCGTATCTGTTAAAACCCAAAGCGTCCTAATAAGGCCCAGCCAAAAAGCAGAATAGCACCACAGAGCGTGGCCAAAGCAATACTAAAGGCCATGCGATCACCGGACATCTGCCGTACTGTAAATAACGTAGGCCGAAGCGCCCATAAAACACCGGTCACCCCAAAAGCTACCGCCGTTTTCCATCCCAACGCCAGAGAAAAAATAATTCCCAGTAAGGCATAAACCAGGGTAGCTGAATAACCCAGGGCAAACGCGGAAATAGCCCAATCTATAGTATAGGATCGCTCTGAACCCTGAGCTAAGGCCCAGGCCATAGCTGCAATTAGAGCAATTCCAACCGTGCCGTAGACCAGACCTAGCATAGTGATAAGGACTACAGTAGAAGTACTGATTTGCCCGGAACGCAGCATATCCAGACCGGTTTGTAGAAAAAATAACGTAAATGATAAACCGGATACTAGCAGCGAAAACGGCCAGGGTACTTGTGACATCTGGTTTTTGACCACTTCGCCCGGATTAATCATCATACTTAGCGCAACTTTCCATCTTGGCTGTACAGCCGGTGCAATAGCATTCATGAACATCATCACTCCTTAAAGTCTCTAACGGCCACCGTAACTGCCGCCACCGGAACCACCGCCGCCTCCGCCGGAGAAGCCTCCCCCGCCGCCGGAGCCCGAGGATGACTTGCTTTCAGCTGCCTTAACAGTTTTCTCTGCTACCTGAATTGAATGCTGGATACTCTCGGAAATCTTATCAAAATTGTCACTCAAGCCTGCCATAGCAAAACCGGTTTGGCTATACCACCAGTACTGACCAAAACGATAATCGTCCTCCTGCAAATTAGGAAAGACTATTTCCAGTTGCTTCATTACCTCTTTGGCTACCCCCAAAGTAACAGCGTAAACCAGATAGTGTTCCCATATAACTAAACTGGGGATTTCGTGTCTTTCCATATTAGAAAAATGCAGTAAGAAAAGTTTAAAAGCTTCCCATTTACGCAAATCCTCATGGGCCGGTTGAGATCGCCGTTTAAATTTAGCCGGTACGATAGCAATGAAGAAACTGCAGAGAAATATACTAACTCCAGGAAGGACGACTTCAGCTCTGATTAATATCAGGCCAGTTAAAAAGAATACCAGCGCTACTCCAGCAGCAATCCAGCGAATACGGCTTGGAGTTCCTAGAAACCACTCGTTAGTTTCTCCAATTGCCGCCAAGTCATTTTTCCACCCTAACCAGAAATTATAGAAGCCCCGGCTATGTTCTTTGGAGTACTCCTCAATTTCATATAGATACAAATAAGGTTTACCTTTGCTAATTTTAGAGAAGATCAATTTTATTAAATCAATTTCATGGGGGCGCAACTTCTCCTGCTCGGCATCGTATTTTTCTTTTCGTAGGCTGAGTAAATAGGTGGTAACTTCTTTGGTTCCCAATAAGCGTTTTTTCTCATATAGTTCCTGCTCAATAGTAATATATTGTCGTCGGGCCAAATCCAGCAAGGTGGCTGTAATATCATGCGTTTTTACCTGCCCCCAGTTCCATAAAACTGATAGTTCAGCCGGGGAATAATCAGCCGGAAGTTCCCGGTAGTAATCGCCCTGAAACTCAGCTTGATACTCTTTACCGTATTTACGCCACATAAGGAATAAAGCAAATAAGGTCAAAAGAGGAATTAAAATGGCTATGCCAACCTGCATACGAGCCTCCTGGCGCCGGCGATTAGCACCTTCAGCCCAGCGTCCCTCTTCATCCATAATAATTGGCAGGCCCGCCTGCCCGGTAGAAAGTTCAGCGGGAGCAGCAGGGAAAAGCTGCAGGGGCAAAACCATACGCCCCTCCAGGAATTTATTGCTGGGCATATCCTCAATCTGCCAGGTAACCTCCCGGGGTCCGGTAAATTGAACTTCACCATGGAGGGGACCATGTCCCCAGATGCGGATATCAGTACCCTGCTGCAAATTTTCTGCCCCGGCTGGTAATTGCAGTCGCACTATTACCTGCCCAATCTTTTGAGCGTTATCAGAAGAGACAAACTTGCGATAAAATTCGGCTACATCAGTGTGCATTTTAATTAAGTTATTAACCCGGTAACTAACGTCAAAGGTACGTTGTTCATCACTGGCATTAATACTCCAGTCAATGGTAAGTATGTTGCCTTCCTGTTTAACCAGATAGGTACCCGGAGGCCCATAACTCTGTTCGGGGTTAAACTGGTAGGGGCTCCCGTTTTCAGATACCAGGATGTCCGTAATCGGGGCATTATCCTGGGGAATGGAAACAAAATATCCATTATAAGAACCATGAAAAGTAACGGTTATATGCTCGGTCACCTGCATAGAACCATCCGGAAGCAGCTCAGCATCAATCGCCAGTTTATCCATTTCTAAACTACGGGCCTGAGCTATTGCCGGATAAAAGGCACCAAACAAAAAAGTTATAAATAGCGTATAAAGTATAATTAATCCCAGCTTATTGCCTCTTGCCAACACTTTAAAAATCCCTCCCCAAAATTAACCTCCCGTTATTTTCTAATTAAAACTTCACCTGTACTGCCTGGCGGGCTTCCGGTTCACCTTGCAGAGTGAAATAGTCAGCCGGACCGAATCCTAGCATCCCGGCTACTAAATTGGTAGGAAACAGTTCAATCCGAGTATTAAATTTTTGGACAGTATCGTTGTAAAACTGGCGGGAATAAGCAATCTTACTTTCGGTATTGGTTAGTTCTTCCTGCAACTGTAAAAAGTTTGTATTGGCCTTCAGTTCAGGGTAATTTTCTGCCACCGCAAACAGGGAACGTAAGGCCCCGGTTAACAAATTTTCTGCCTGCGATTGTTCAGCTACTGATGTAGCCGTCATAGCCTGACTGCGTACCCGGGCAACTTCTTCAAAGATTGCCCTTTCATGAGCAGCATAGCCCTGAATGGCATTAACCAGATTGGGGATTAAATCATAACGGCGTTTCAACTGGACATCCACCTGCGACCAGGCGTTACGTAGCCTTTGCCGTAGCTGTACCAGATTGTTATAAGTGGCAATCAGAAATATTACCAGGGCTACCAATAAAACCGAGACGATGGTAATTATGACAACAGTGTTCATTAGCAATCAACTCCTAACATTTAATAAAGAACCTTTCAAAAATATTTTCCTAGCTATCCCTCCCATTAATAATGAACTTTCTACCAAATTCCCGGGTGAGATCACATAACAGTTCCTCGAGATTTGTCCTGCTATCAATAATTCCTATGTATATACCGGTTTGGGTTTTGATTTCGAACTCCGTCAAATTTTTAATACCTTTAATTATGCTTATGGTGTTCAAATCATGTTCATCTATTACAAATTTCTCCATATCCGTGGCATGTTTTGGGTAGAGAACAATTTGCTTTCCCACAATATCCAGCACGTATGGCTGAGTTTTAAAAAATCCGGCTCTAAGCCTGACATTATATGGCATCGCTACCACCTCTGTTTACATTATATTTACCGCTATTTTGTTTGAAATAGGTTTTCGCCATTCGTCATTGACAAATTTTTGACATGAATTGTGTCAAAACCAACCCCGAATAATGTAATATAAGAATATATACTGCTAATTGGTGGTGAACCAAATGTCTTTCAGTGAAAAGCTTGATTTTATAATGAATATAACGAGTACAACTAATAGTGTACTGGCCCGTGCCAGTGCCATCGATCCGTCCCTGGTCAGCCGTTTAAGAAGAGGCGACCGAACTCCCTCCAAAAATCAAACTTACATAAGGGCAATGTCAGAATATTTCGTCCGCAATTGTACTACTGAATATCAAAAAGCGGCATTAAGGGAATTTCTGCAAAAGGATTTGCCTGATAATGATACTGAATTAATCGCATTAATAGAGGTTTGGTTTTTAGAAGAAATAATACCAACCAATTCGGTTGCCAGCTTTATGGATGGCCTGACCAATTTCCAATTTAAAAGGGTGCCAAATGAGCTGGACACCGATAGTCTGGATATTATTGAAAATGGGGAATCAGAGGAGACAATCTTTTATGGAATAGAGGGTAAGCGAAAGGCAGTTATAAAATTTTTATCTCTGGTAATAAAGAGAAAAACACCTACAACTCTGTATCTATTTAGCGAGGAAAGCATTGAATGGCTGACGGAAGACCCTGAATTTACTGCAAGGTGGGCCCAGCTATTATTCAAGGTAATACAGAATGGAAATAAAATAAAAATTATTCATGTAATAAACCGCAATCTTGGTGAAATGTTTTTGGGAATTGAAAAGTGGCTACCGCTCTATATGACTGGCGCCATAGAACCCTACTACTACCCTAAAAGCCGTGACGGAATTTTTAAGCATACATTTTTTATTGCCCTCGATACAGCCGTAGTTACTTCAAGTTCTGTAGGTGATGGCGCAAAAAATGCAGCTACTTTCTTTTATACCGATAAAAACACCATCGTTGCACTTACAGAAGAATATCAGGAATATTTTTCTCTCTGCCGGCCACTGATGCGTATTTTTACACCAAACCACCCGGGAGATTATCTTTCTGTGCTTACAGAATTTGAGGAAGAAGAAGGTAACTCGGTTTTAAAATCTGATATGTTTTCAACTATTACTATGCCATTTAGCGTGGCCGAAAGCATATGTTCACGGATGGATAAGGATAGGCGGGAGCAAATTTTGTCCTATCACCAAAAGAGGATGAAACGCTTTGAGAATAGCCTGCAGGCCTATGCCTTTACAGAAATAGTCCCTCTTCCTAATTTGCAAGCAATAGAATGCGGGGAGGCTATAATAAATTTCTCCCATATGTTTGCTTCCTACTCCCCAATGGAATTTAGTAAACATCTTCAACATATTGTTAAGCTCCTGCAAACCTTTGATACATATAACGTACATCTTATTCCGACCAGCAAAATATATGGTTGTTCGATCTATTGTAAAGAAGATGTAGGCGTAATCATTGAAAAAAGCACGCCCCCGGCAATTACGTTTGCTATAAATGAAAGTAATATGAATGCTGCCTTTTGGGACTATATGCGCCTCATGCTAAATAAACAACCCCAGAATAAAACTCAACGAAGTATTACCATTGACACTATTAATACCATTATCAAAACCTTGCAGGGTTAATAAGAAACCACCAAACGACAACCAGGGCCCTGTAGGAGGCTGCGGCCTCCGGATTGGGGTATGACCTGGATCTGGGTGCTGATGCGCTCTTTAAGGGCGGGGACATGGGAAATAAGCCCAATCAGTTTGCCTTCCTGCTGCAACCCGGCCAGGGTGTTCAGCGCAATATCGAGAGTATCTTCATCCAAAGCGCCGAAGCCTTCGTCTAAAAATAGTGAATCCACGCTGACTTTGCGGCTGGCCATAGCAGATAATCCCAGGGCCAGAGCCAGACTGACTATAAAACTCTCGCCTCCGGAAAGGTTAGTGGTAGAGCGGATTTCTCCCGCCTGGTAATTATCGATGACATCTAACTCTAAAACCTGGCCCGGATTACGCCGCAGTACGTAGCGGTCACTCATCTTCTGTAGCTGACGATTAGCATGTTTTATCATAATGTCAAAACTTAAACCCTGGGCAAAATTACGATATTTCTTGCCATCAGCAGAACCTATCAAATTATGCAAGACCTGCCAGCGTCCCAGTTCTTCTTCTTGTTGCTCAATTCTTTGCATTTGCGCCTCTATCTGCCGGGCAGTTTCCTGGCTATCTTGCAGGGTCTTTTCAGCGGCCCCAATTTCCTGCTGAATATCTTTTAATTCCTGCTCCCCGGCCTGCTGTTTTTCTTCCAGCACTTCTCGGGGCTCATCAGTTAGGTTTTTATCTTTTTCCCGCTGCAGATTTTTCCGACTGTTACTCAGGCTGGCCTGCAGTTTTGTTCCCTCCGTTTTCAACTCTTCCTCGGCTGCAGACAAGGACTGCCGTTCTTCGTTAGATAATTTGGCCTGCAAATAATCTTCTTCCTGTTTAAAATCGGTCTGCCGCAGTTGCCGGGCAAAACTCTCCTCCATCCTCTGCAGTTCTGGAATCCGCTTTTGGGTAACATTGACCAAAGTTTTTTCCCGCTCTACTAAGAATTCCTCACGGCGTTTAAGCACTTCCGCTTCTTCTCTTGCCTCCTCAACTGCATTTTCGCCAGCCTTTATTTCCTCATCCAAACGTTTTTCTTCCTCATCCGGGTCACGCTCCCCATAGAGATTAAGACGAGCCTCTCGCTGCTTTTCGTACTCCTCCTGCTGCCGCTTAAGCTTCTGACGCTCACTTTCCAATGCTTTTTTCCCGGTTTGCAACTGGATTTCTAGTTTGTCTAGTTCGCTTTGGGCAGTGTTTATATCTTTCTCTAAATGCAATTTCTCTTCCTGTTGCGCTTCCCAGCGGGTTTTACGTTCACCCAGGATTTTTAGAATAGCCGACAGCTTCTCTAGAGGCAAATGGGTAATACCATATTCGCTTACTTCCTGTAAAGCTATCGCCTGCAAATTTTCTACCTCATCTTTTAAGGTCTGGTACTCCTTCTCAAGGCGTTCATCCTCCAGCTGAGCTTGTTTTTGCTGCCAGACAGATTGCTGCCGATCTTTATCGGATTGGATAAATGCAGTACGGCTTTCTTCATACTGAAGCGCCAATGCTCCTACATTTTTCTGCAATGCTGCAATCGTTTTAAGCTGTTGCGAGTAGTATTTAATATTCTCTTGACTCTGATTTACCTGCAGTCCAACCTCATCCCGAGTCTTCACCTCTGATAAATCCAACCCTAGTTCATCCATACTGTACACACGCAATTTTATTTCTTTACCAAGCTGCTGTTCTGCCTGCTCGACTGTAGCCCTGGCATGTTCCAGTTCCTTATCTAACTTGCCCTTTTGTATTTTCCGTTTTTCCAAATCCTTACTTAATTCTCTATGCTGCTTGCGGGTTTGATTAAGTTCCTCCTGGCTTTCGTCCATTTGGGGCACATTTCCCCGGGCATAGGGATGTTCCGTTGCCCCACATAATGGACAGGCTTTGCCATCTTCCAGTTGCGCCCGTTCCGCCTCCAAATCCCGGATGCGGCTTAATAATACTACCCGGGTTTCCAAACCTTCAATCTTTTCTGCTAAATAGCGTTCCTTTTCTTCCCCTTGTTCTATTTCCCGGGCCAGCTGCTTCTGTTCTTCTTCTAACCGTTGCACCGACTCCCGTCCGCCCTTTAAATCCTCTTCTATCTGAATAATTCTGTCCCATATCTGCTTAAGCTCCTGCAGCTTATCTTTCCGCTCCTTATATTCGTCCAGCTCATCCTGCCACCAGTCTATTTCATGCCCCTGCAAGACCTCTTTCAGTTTATCCTCTTCTGCCTGCAAAACCTTATAGTGGTGCTCCTGCACTTCTTTATTACTATCATAGGTGCCCGCTATTTGTTCCCCGGCATCCAGTAGAGATTTCAGGGCTACTGCCGCCTGCTGCCATTCGGAGTCCTTTTTTTGCAATGCTACTACCAGTTCTTTCAGTTGGTTAAAAGCCCTGGTAATGCCGGTCAGATTAGTAACTAAGGTAGCATCCCGGTTATTTTCCCGCAAATATTTTTCAATATTATCCCAGGCCCCGGCCATTTCTTTTAATTTCTTCTTGCCATCAACTATTTCGTCCTGCAGGGCTGCGCACTCGGTTTCCCCATCGCTGACTAGCGCTTGTATTCCCTCTATCTGCTCACCCTGCTGCTTAATTAACAAATCCATAGCCCGGACCTGTTTAGCTTTTTCCCCTTCCGCTTTACGTAAAATTTTGAGCCCATTTAATTCCTGCCGGGCCTTTTCCCATGCCTTGACAGCCGCAGTAATAGCTTCCCTTTGCCGGGGCAATTCTTCCCTGATTCCTTCCAATTCCTCCACTTCGCCAGTCTGCAGCTCCCGTAAATGTGTAAGTTGGGCATAAGGAGCATCTAAAATCATGGCCTGACGAGCCCTCTGTAAACGCAATCGGTCCTCCTGAAAAGCCTCCTGCCGCTCTCGGTGCTGGCCCCACTGCATCTGAAGAGAACCGATTTCTTCCTCTAATTGGGCTATCTGGTCCAACCAGGCCAAAGCCTTACGCAAAAAGCCGAGCTCTTCCTGCTGCTTTTTTTCCTGACTAGTTTTATGGTCAATACCCTCGCGCAGGTCTTCTTCCTCTTCTGCACTCAACACCTTCATACCGGCTATTTCAGCCTGTAGAATTTCCAGACAATTTTTTTCTTCCCGCTGGCGCTCATGCACCTGTATAGATATTTCGCTATAAATTTCAGTACCTGTAATCTGCTCCAGGATAGGAGCGCGTTCATCTGGCGAAGCCTGCAAAAAAGCCGCAAACCCGCCCTGGGCCAGTAATATAGAACGGGTAAAGCGGTTAAAATTCATACCCGTAATTTCTTCTACCTTAAGGGCCACATCACGAATTTTATTTTCCAATACCTTACCGTCAAGCGCATCGGAAATCTCATGTTTATGTGTTTGTAGCTCTCCACCCGGCTTCTTGTAGGCACGTTGCTGACTCCAATGACAGCGGAAAGAACCCTCCCGAGTTTCAAAACTGATCTCAGCATAACAACTGCCGGTATGGCGAGACATTATCTCATTACTGCTCCTATTCACTCGCTCCAGACGCGGAGTACGACCATAAAGAGCCAAACAGATGGCATCCAAAATAGTAGTTTTCCCTGCCCCGGTGGGTCCGGTAATAGCAAATATACCATCAGCTAAATAGGCCGGATCGGAAAAATCTATCTTCCATTCCCCCACCAGAGAGTTCAAGTTTTGAAAGCGTACCTCGTGTATCCTCATAAGTAAACGCCTCCTATTCTGCCATCCAATCTTCCAAATCCAGCAAGTCCACTACTTCATTATATAGCTTCAACAATTCCGGGCGCTGGCTTTCTTCCACTTCATAAGCCTCTAAACAACGTATAAAAACCTCCCGGGGATGCAGTTCACTAAGAACTTCACCCTCACCCAGGAGGCTTAATTCCCGGTCCCACTGGCTTTTGTTTCCCACCCGCAAGACTTCTATATCCGTTCCGGCTACCGCTTCATCTACCCGCTCCCGCAAATTACTTGTTATTTCAGCACCTTCATAAATGATTTCCACCCAGATATTTTGCGGCTCTGACTTCAGCTCCTCCAGTTGCTCCTCAATCTGATGCCAATCCCCGCGAATACTATGTAAAGCCTGGAAAAGTGGAACTGTAATCGGCGTAATTTCGACCTTAGCATCTGCGAACTCCACCTTAATTACTTTCTTTTCCCGGGAAGCTTCCCCGAAACCCATCGGGAGCGGCGCCCCGGAATAACAGCAGTTTCGCCTTCCTGCTACGGTCTGAAAGTTATGTAAATGTCCCAGAGCTACATAGTCAAATACCGGTGGAAAAATATCGGCTCCCACCTGGGCCAAGGCTCCAGGATAAAGCTCCCTGACTCCGTCACCGTCCACTGTTTTTCCCCCGGCAACTAATAAATGACCCATAGCAACTATAGGAACCGGTTTTTCCAAACCGCCCTGAATTGCTTGGGCTGCGTCAGCCCGCAGAGCATAGTGGGAGCAAATCCCCTCAACCAGCTTGCGCCCCTTATCCTCCACACTCTCCCCCGCTTCTACTTTACGAATATCTCGATCCCGCAGGTAAGGAACTGCACAGACTATTAATTCTGCTTCCCCTTCAGGGTTTTTCAATAACAAAACTTCGTCATCCGGACTTTCCCCTATACTTCCTACTATGTAAACCTGCAAATGGCGCAGCAATTCCCGGGGGGCATTTAAAAAAGAGGGAGAATCATGGTTTCCCGCCGTAATTACCACATGACGGCAAGAGGACTCCGCTACCCGGCATAAAAACTGGTAATACAACTTTTGCGCCCGGTTACTGGGAGTAGTAGTATCAAAAATATCTCCTGCTACCAGCAGCACATCAATATTTTCCTCTTCCAGCAGCTTACTCAACCAGTCCAGAAATGCTTCCGCTTCTTCATATCTTTTCCGCCCATAAAGAGAGCACCCCAAGTGCCAATCCGAAGTATGCATAATCCTCATGACATTTTCCCTTTCGTAAAAAATAGGCGCAAATAACGTACCCCCACAGAGCACAACCCGTGAAAATAGCATAAGCCTCCGCTACCGACAGTTTCCCACTAATTTTTAATTCAAAATTCTTAATTCTTAATTGACCACGCTATTTTGGGTTACCCCTTAACTCCGCCATACCTATGCTGCCTGCTACCAGCACCCTATTTACGTTTTAACTCTGATAATATAACAAATTATCCTTCAGTTCCGGGTCGAGCTCAATACCGGAGCGCTCTAATTTAGCATAGCGTGCTTCCAGCAGTCGGGCCTCTTTAGCCCTGATATTCTCAAACCTACGGATAAATGAACTGAACAAAGGCTGCTTCTCCAAGCTATCACGTATTGGCTGCGAAAAAGGACAATGTTTGAAAAGAATTTCCCGGACTACCTTATTTAATCGCAACATACCTTTAGATTCATACTGCACCCAGGTGAAATAATCAGAGGCAAAAATTTCAACCGTATTGTTGCGATTTCTATTTATCTGTACTTTTATTTTTTCTTTGGCATCGGCGGAAAGATCACGATTCTTCCTGTAAAATTGAATATAACTGCCATAATCCCCCACCAAAGACCCTTCCTGATAGTCACTCAAGCTATAGGCCGAAAGCGACCGCGATAACTCCCAACGAAATTTAGCTACAGCGTCAATCATAAGCTCATCCAGATTAGCCGATGAAAAAATGGGGAAAAGAAAACGTCCGGGAGAATTCATCAGTTTACCACTCAAGCTCTGCCACATGACCCCTTCGCCCCCAAAAATGGGCATCAGAATAAAATCCGGCTCAACTGCTTGCATAATTAACTCCTGACGAATCCCCTTTTCCGGGTTGCGATAAACCGTTTCCCGGTGCAGAGCGGAAAAATCAACCTGCAGAACTCGGTTCATACTATCCTCAATTTTTTGCGGAGTCACCAGGGTTTCTGACAAATCCCCAATTACCATCCCCTGATGAAATATAGGGAAATAGTCATTTAACCGTCCACAGCACATCCGTTGCCCCATTTTGAATAAACTGCCTATCTCGTGCTCCATACGGCCATCCAGGTCTTCATCATAACTGGCCTTATCCTCCTCACGAAGCTCTCCCCGTTTTCTCTTTTCCCGGAACATATCCTGGTAATCTAACCCAAAATCATTTACCGAAGGCTCCTTTTCCTGATTCCTGATTTGTTCCAACCAGGTCAAGCCATTGTATACATCGTAGTTCCCTTCAGGTTGGGTCTGATTCGCCATTTCATACAGGATTAGAGTACTCTCTTTACCAGCCAACTCTTCGTCCATATAACCATACTGCAAAAACATTTTATACAACCGACCGGGGTTTTTCTCCTGCAAAACCTTCCTGGCTACCAGGCCGTAAACCTCGAAAAACAGTTCTGTCAATGCTCCTCGTAGCCTTCTTATCTGTCTATCCGCCCGGTAATCACCCTGAATCCGCTTATACTCTTCTAAGTGGGCCGTAAACATTTGGACCTTATCCGCAGGCAGACCCGAGTAAGCCAGTATTTTCTCCCGGCTGTTTATTAATTCTTCCGGCAGGCCATTTTCCCTGACCACTTCCCTATCAGATGCTGCAAAACGATTCATTGCTTCCTCCATTTTCTACTTATCCCATAATATCGCCATGGTCTTATCTATATATTGTCATATTTCCCTGGTCTTTTCCATAAATTTTCGGGATATTTGTGCTTATTATCCTAGAAAAATGACAATTAAGGCAGGTCGATGCTGGTAGCTAAAGGTAAATGCCAAAAAACCAAATCCCGGATCATGATTAATCTATTTACTCATCAAAAACTAACCCGTTTAGCTCCGCCCTGGTACTTCGCCAATCAGGTAAAAATTTATCCATGTAGGCCACAAATTTTTCATTGTGGAGACGCTCAAGTAAATGTACCATTTCATGGACAACTATGTATTCTAAACAGACGGGATTCTTTTTTGCCAGTTCCAGGTTCAGCCATATCCTCCTGGCGGTGGTATTGCAACTACCCCATCGGGTCTTCATTAATTTTACCCCCCACGCGTCCACCTCCACCCCTATTATAGGTTCCCATTTTTCTATCAATGGGGGAATTAAGGCTTTTAACTTACGGCGATACCATTCCCGCATAACTTTTTCCCTTTGTTCCTTATTGCTGTTTTCCCGTACGAACAAATCCAGATAAGTTTTGTTGCGGACTTCAACACCCTGCTTCCTTTTATTGGTGTAGATTACATTTAAGAGGTAGCGCTCCCCTAAAAAATAATGACTCTCACCCGAAACAAAATCCCTTTCCGGCTGTCTTTCCTGGTTTTGAAACTTTACCTGCTGCTTTTTTATCCAGGATAATTTAGATACTGCAAAAAGCCTGATAGTTTCATCATCCAGTTTTTTAGGTGCCGAAATCCGCACCCTGCCGTCAGGTGGCAGTACCGAAAGATGCAGGTTTTTTATATTTTTCTTGATTAACTCAATTTCTATATCTCCAACCATCAACTTCCCCACTAATATTCCTCCTGCTCCTTCGCCAACCGAAAAACCTCTTCTGCTAATTGGTCATCATCTATATATCTCTTGATTAAATACCGTACCATACGTTCCTTGATTACATCATTGTCTTTCCAACCGCTGGGGGCTTCTTCTCTAATTTTTTTATCTAAAGAAATGGCTAAATCTATATTTTTATCTAAATTATCATATAATGCCCTTTTGGCTTGAGTATTGATAGTAGCCGGATACTCGGAAACGGTCGCCGGGTTTTTCGACCTGCGGGCTATTTCAACTACCCGCTTTAAATGTTCCTGATAAGATATGGCTGCTGCTTTTCGTTGTCTAATGACCTCTTCTAAAAGTGCTGACATGCGGTCATAATATCTCGGATTTGTAGCCCTTTGGTCCACAATTAAGCGGCGTACATTATTCTCAATCGTTTCAGCTGCAGCTTCTTCATCTTTTTTAATATTAGCCGGTAATTCCTGGACAAAATCTACTCCCCTGTCCACTATAAGATCAACCAGGGTCATATTCTCAAAAGCCGAGATTTGCTTGCTGTCTTCAGCACTTATGTAGTTATCTATTAAATGCCGCATCGCCGGTTCATAGGATTTTAAGTCGATATCATCATCGGCGGCCAGCATTACCTCTCTGCGAGCATTATTAAAATGTTCTACATCATTTTTTATATCTGCAATTTCCTTGGCCGTGTATCCGACCTCCTCCATCTCATTGGCAATATTGGCGTAGGCCCTGATTAGTGCGGTAGTATATTGATAGAGGGCTAATCGCTTAGGTTCGTTATCCTTTAATTCTTTTTCATCAAATATATTTTCCCAACAGAAATACCTGATATATTGCAGGGTCCCTTTGGGAGGAGCTACCGGTTCACATAATGCCTTCACTTTTTCCAAAGCCTCATCCAACCGCTCCCGGGCTTTTTCCAGCCGGTTTTTAAGCAGTCCCTCAACATCTTCCTTATCATAATCAGCAAAAGCCTCCGAGGTATAATCCTGTACAGACTTTTCCAGGCTCTTAAATAAATCCATATAATCCACGATATAGCCGTATTCTTTGCCATCACCGTCAATCCGGTTTACCCGACAAATAGCCTGGAACAATCCATGGTCTTTCATGCTTTTATCAATGTACAAGTAAGTTGCCGGGGGAGCATCAAAACCAGTAAGCAGTTTATCCACTACGATGAGTAGTTTTAATTGAGCCGGCTGTTCGACAAATTTCCTTTTAGCCTCTTCTTCAAATTCCTGCGGGCTTTTGCCCTTGAGCATGTCCTGATAAATCCTGTATTTTTCTACATTTTCAGTAGGCTTATCCTCCCCGGTAGTTTCACCTTTTATATCCCTGATATTGGGAACATAAGAAGTAACCATGGCACATTTAGTAAATCCAGTTGCCTGGAATAACTCATAGTATTTACAAGCTTCGTATATACTGCCGGCTATTAACATGGCATTGCCCTGTCCATTTTGGAGGCGGTCTTTTGTTTCCATATCGAAGATAATGTCTTTTACTATCTGTTCTAATCTGGATTTGGAGCTTAAAACCCTCTGCATAGTTCCCCATCTTTGTTTCAGTTGGTTTTTAGCATAATCAGTAAGCCCCCTGGTCTTCGCTTCAAACCATTGGTCAATTTTTTCCTGGGAAGTAATATCCTGCTCTATATCCCGGGCTTCATAACATAAATCCAATACTACCTCATCTTTTACAGCTTCATCGAATTTGTAAGTATGAATATAACTTCCGAAAACTTCTATGCTGGTGGCTTTGTCCTTTTTCAGCAGGGGGGTGCCGGTAAAACCTATAAACATGCTGTCAGGCAGGATTTCCCTCATGGCGGTGTGCAGTTTACCGGACTGGGTGCGGTGACATTCATCTACAAATACATATATATCCCCTTTAGCTTTAAAATCCGGGGGCAAATTGCTTTTTAATTCATCAATATAGTCGTCATAGCTGGTATCATCATCTTTTTCTCCTCTCGAGCCAAATTTGTGGATAAGAGAACACAACATCAGTGGTGTAGTTTGATTAAGTCTTTCTATTAAGTCCTTGCCGCTTTTAGTCCGGTAAATATCCTCCTCTACACCCTTAAATACTTTCTCAATCTGCTTATCCAGTTCATCTCTATCAGTAATTATCAAAACCCGGGAATCGCTGATATTTTCCCTGATCCATTTAGCTATCCATACCATAATCAGGCTTTTCCCGCTGCCCTGAGTATGCCAGATAATCCCGCTTTCTTTATTCTTAATTCGCGGCATAGCCGCCTTTACCCCGAAATATTGACTGGGTCGACACAGCTTTTTTATCCCGCGGTCAAAAACTACAAAATAATATATGATTTCCAGAAATCTTTCCTTATGACAAAACCCAATAAGCTGCTGGTCCAGTATATGCTCTACCTCATCGCCAAGCTTCCTTACCTCCCGGCTTAATCTATCCTCGGCTTTTTTATCTTCCTTCCAGGTAAGATAGTATTGCTCCTTGGTTTCAATAGTTCCATAACGCAGTCCTTCGGTATCATTACCAGCCAGGATAAGCTGCATAGTATTAAAAAACGGCTTGATAAAAATGGATTCTTGGTTTTCCAGGTTTTGCCGTATGCCTTCCGCTACCGCAACCGTGCTCCGTTTTAATTCCAAAACTCCCAGGGCAATACCGTTGACATATAAGACAATATCCGGTCTTTTGGTATGTTCTCCTTTGATACTTACCTCTTCGGCTATGTAAAACTCGTTGTCGTAAACATCATCCCAATTGATGAGTTTTACAGTCTGTTTGTTTTCCCCAATGGTTTCCCTTACTTCCACCCCATATCTTAAATACCCGTAGACTTCCTTATTAATATCATAAAGGCTATTAGTCTGATTCCTGACTGCTCTATTCAGTATGTTAATAGCCCTTTCAATCAGGTTTCCGCTGTAGCCTTTTCTTTTTAAATAATTTCTAAGGATACGGGTTTCTACGTTTTTGTTATCATCTTTATCCTGCAAATTCCCTAAATATTGATAGCCGAGTTTGTCCGTAAACAGCCGGACTACTCTATTTTGAGTCATGCGTTCGATTTCCCCGACTCTACTCATACTAACCTCACCTCCCCGGTCAATAGCTTTTCCATCATCCCCGCCTTGATAAGCCTATATTTCTCCAGTTTCTTCTCCAACGCCTCTATTTCCGCATCCATGTCCGATAAGATTTGAGCTATGGCTCGTTGTTCTGGTAGGGGCGGGAGGGGGATACTGATTTCTTCAATGGTAGATGCATTTAAACTTGGTACTCCAGATGCTTCGTTATAAGAATACCAATCAATTCTATTAAAAAGATAGTAAATATACTTTGCTATGCTTTTACTGGAAATCTCCGTATAAAACAGAGTATCAATTGTCCAAAAAGGTGTTTCTATGTATTGCGGCCTATCTATAGTTCCTTTTCTACCGATAAGTACTGATGGTTTATTATATAAATACTGATTTGTCCTCCCTATTTCCCCTCCTGTAGCCAATATCGGATATTCACCATCTGCATCAACAATTTGATGTTGACTTTTGCCATGCTTTACTTTAAGAATCTCCACCAACCTCTTAACTTCCCAATCCCCGGTAAATCCCGGCAACCGCTTTTTACCAGTTAACAGCAGCTGCATAGTACCCTGTTTAATTTTCTGTTTTTTAGCAATTAATTTTTCAATTGCTGCAATTAGTTTATCCATATCAGATAAAACCTCTGCTATAGCTTTTTGTTCCTGTAAAGGTGGGAGGGGAATTGGTAAAATTTTTACCAGCTTTCCAGTATAGCTTTGTTGTTTAGTCCCTTGGCAATACTTTAAAGCAAAATTAGCTCCTTTATATCTATAGTAATGAAATAGAAAGTTCGTAGTAATTCTGTCTGTTGTATGTAAAGCCATACAAGATTGATTTGTTGTCGCCTCCACTCCCAGTATTGCGCAACTCCCCCTTGTTCCTTGTGCTTCTAAACCAGTTATCGCTATAAGTAACGTTCCTATAGGCTGAATACTTAAATTTGTATCTAACATGGCATCATATGAAATTTTTTCAAGAGTATCGTTAATTATATTGTAATTTAGTTCTCCACTGGTTACCCATTTAATGTTACCTTTGTAATATTGTGATTTACGCCTAGATGGTGTAGCACCACTATTAAATCCTGTTAAAACATCTCCAAAAGTAGCTACTTCCCAATCCTCCGGTATTACCCCAACCTCGGTCTCTTTATATCCCTCCGGTATGCTTTTTCCCCCTACCACGCCAATCCCATCCTTTGCAAATGAGATTCTACTTTTTTACTTAATTCCTCTACTTCTGCTTCTATCTCAAAGAGGGTATCTCCGTATCTTTCGGATAATTCCTTAATCCTGGTGGTAAGCCGGTGGGAGATTTTTTCCATTTCCGTATTTATGGCAGCAGTAATAGTCGCCAACCACTTGTCATTTACTAATATCTCCTGCACTTCCTCCGTAGAAAGCTCTTTGTATTTGGCCTGTACTTTCTTTTGCAATTTTTTCTCGGCATCCCTTATTTCCCGCCTTACATTTGATTCCTTATCCATCAATTCCAGATACTCTTCCAGAATCTCTAACTCCTCCACCGCATCCCGGTCATCCTTTAGTTCTCTTAGGCGCTGGTTCAAATTAGTCTTGGTTATATTCCCTCTATCATTTTTAACTTCTTCTAATGCCCCGTCTTCTCCGGAATGTTCTTCCTCAAATTCTTCTTTTAATCCGGTTATTTCATCTCTTTGTACCTCCAGCTCCTCCAGAGCCTGTTTTCCCGAGCTAAAATATCGGTTTATAATAAAATCATCCGGTATTAATTCTTCATTTGCTACCCACCCGTTTTCAGAAACCATATAAACATCATCCCTCATAGTCCCCAACCAATAATCCATCAGATGTTGATATACGTCATATTTGTCAATTAATTTGCTGTCCGCAAAGGTATCTAACAAGTCTTCCGACATTTGGTGTATCAATTCCTTAGGTTTGGTAGCAGCATCTATACTTTTTAGAATAGGGAGATATTTATTTTTCCAATAGTTGTTTTTTTCTGCGACTGCTTGAGAATATTTAATAAAATCCGGATGGGAGAAAATAGTTGTTTTTATAGCATCGGTTTTGACATTTAGTTTGCTGTAGCCAGCCCGGTTACCAGGTAAGAATAGTTGGTTTTTCAAGCCTGGATATACGGACCAATATTTTTCTAAATCATCTATATCCCGATCAGGGATTCCTCCCCTCAAATGAGCACCAATATCCTGAATATCCTCTTTTTCCTGGGTGTCTATGTATCTTGGTATATTGAGATTATAGTCATTTGCTTCTATTTCCGTTATGTTTACAAAGCGGGAGTATTTAGCAATCTCCAGCTGACCCTTAAATACATCTACTATCTTGTGGATATCACGCTCCCGCAGGCGGTTTTTGTTGCCATCTTTTATAAATCCACGGCTGGCATCTATCATAAATATGCCCTTTCGTTTATGGGCATCCTCTTTATCGATTACAATTATTGATGCCGGTATGCCGGTGCCATAAAACAGGTTAGGCGGCAGTCCAATTATCCCTTTGATAAGTCCTCGTTGTATAATGTTTTTACGGATTTGAGCTTCTACATTTCCCCGAAACAGTACCCCATGAGGAAGGATTATGGCCCCTTTGCCTTGGTGGCTCCTTAAGGAACGAATAAAATGCAGTAAAAAGGCATAATCCCCATTTTTAGCCGGTGGAATGCCAAAGCCCTGGAAACGCCCATATTCATCATTTTCAGGGTCCAGTCCGTTCCTCCAGGATTTAGTTGAAAAAGGTGGATTAGCCACTGCATAGTCAAAGGTTTCTAAACCACCCTCCTTTTTAAGAAATTCAGGTGATGACAAGGTGTCGCCCTGCCTGATATCTGCTATTTCATTCCCATGCAAAATCATGTTCATCTTGGCCAGGGCTCGGGTAGCATTATCTTTTTCCTGGCCATAAATAGTAAGCCCAAAAGGCGCCTCATCTGCTGCCTTAAGCAGCAGAGAACCGCTCCCACAGGTGGGGTCATAAATGGTATCGCCCCGGCTTTTTGATTTTTCCACCCCGATTACCTTCGCCATTACGCGAGATACTTCCGCCGGTGTATAGAATTGTCCTTTGGATTTTCCCGATTCGGTGGCAAAGTTACGCATCAAATACTCGTAAGCATCACCGAGCAGGTCATCACCATCAGCACTGTTTTTACTCATATCCAGGCTATCGGATTCAAAAATAGACACTAAATTGGTCAGTCGGTCTACTTTTTCCTTTCCCCGTCCCAATTTGTCGTCGTCATTAAAATCAGCTACGGTTATAACCCCATCCAACTGATTTTCTTGAGCTAATTTATGTATTATTTTATTCATCTCATCGCCAATCTTACTATTACCCTTAAGCTTCACCATATCGTGAAAGCTGCCGCCTGCAGGCACTATCAGCAATGAGTCCGGCTTACCATAGTATTTGTCAGTTACATATTTGACAAATAACAATACTAAAACATAGTCCTTATACTGGGATGCATCCATACCTCCCCTTAGTTCATCACAGCTCTGCCACAGTTTGCTGTACAGGTCACTCTTTTTTATGGCCACTGTTTATGTACCCTCCCGATGATTTGTGCTATAACTAAAAACAAAAGCTTTTTAGAAAAATAAACACAGGTTTACGAAATAGTGTACTGCTCCCGTGTTTACAGCCTTGTCGGCCATTTCCTCTATATAGTAATTTTCCCCAAACATTAGCAAGTAATATCCTTTTATATTTCGCGCCCAATGCCCTTATTTCCTGCAATTTTTGAGGTTATTTAGCTAAATATTGACTCTATTTAATTTTTCACGCCCGGTACCACTTTTTCCTGACAACATTCTCCTTTTCCAACAAAATTATTTAATTTAAAGGAATTCTAATTACGAGGCAGAAGTTAAAATACTGTAAAGTTTAAGCAGGTAATTAGAAAATAGACGGGGGAATAGACGCAGTTATAAAAAAACCATGGGGGAGTATAACTATGGACAACGCGAAATTCCAAGAGCTGGTGCTCAAAAAACTTGAACTGCTGGATACCCTTGCCGATAATGTAACCAGTCTAGATTCTAAAGTTGGTACCCTTACCGATAATATGGCGAACTTAGATTCCAGGGTCGATACTCTTACTGATAATGTGGCCAGCTTGGATTCTAGATTCAATACTCTTACTGATAATGTAGCTAGCTTGGATTCTAGAATCGGAACCCTTACTAATAATATGACTGACTTAACTTCCAAAGTTGGTACTCTTACCGATAATGTGACCAGTCTAGATTCCAGGGTCGATACTCTTACTGATAATGTGGCCAGCTTGGATTCTAAAGTTGGTACCCTTACCAATGACATGGCAGTCCTAACTTCTAAGGTCAATAACATTGATACCAATCAAGTACGCCTGGAAACCGAAATAACGGAAAAAATTCGGGCCTTATTTGATGCCAGACAAGTAAGCCTGGATTACTTTGCCAGCATTAAAAACACCCTGGCTAGAATCGAAGCCAGTCAGGAGTCCTTTCGCCACATGCTTTATAACGTTGAGAGCAAACAGCGTGAACATGACCGCGAGTTACGCCTCTTGCGCATTGAACAGAAGTAGCCTTATCCATTTGTAAAGTAATTTGTTTTATTCCTCTTCTAAACTGGCAAAGGCTTTTTCAAGATTCCCAGTTAGAGCATTAATAAGCTCGTCATCTGGAATAACAAACCAAGTACCATCTATTTTTTCAAGTTTAATCTGGGTATCAGAAACTGTCATAGGAGCATTGGGGTCACTAATAGCATTTTCAAAATACTGTTGAATCATGGCATCCATTTTATCATCAGCTTCTTCCTCGGAAAAGGCCATTGCAAAAGCCATCGGAATCAATTCACTCATAGTTTGGCTCACAATTCGCAGCAGATCCGGTGCCGTAATTTTGGCCGTAACGGTCGCCTTATTACCGTCAATTGTCTTCTCTCCTATTTCGTAACTTGTTTTGTCCAGAATAGCCCGAAAGAGGCGTTCTCCTTCCTCATCTTCAATTATAGACATTTCTTCTATATCCTTACTGTTATCTTCATCAGGGTTTACAAACTCAGCGGCCTTTTCAAAATCTCCTTCCAGCATTGCATCTAAAAAGCTCACAACCACTTGGTCTGGAGGGGTTGTGAACAAACATCCGCTTACAGAAACTAGAAATACCAGTATAAGGCCATAGCTTACAACTTTTTTCATAAATTTCCTCCGTTCTTGGGTAATAGAACCTTTAGATTCTAATATCGGCAACCATCTTTATTACTAAAACTATCCTTGTTTCGAGCATTCCCCTTTTTAATTTATCCTTCTCTTATAGAAATGAAATCATTTAAACAGGTTTCTTAATGCTCTTCCAGTAGCTCTGCCAGCTATTCTCCTGCCTATCCGCTTCTGGGTAGCTTTACTCCCCTTGGATACAGCATCAACATCTCCCAGAAATCTAGCCAGAGCATACAAAAAACTCCTAATCCCGGAAATACTATTTCTGGCCACGTTAACCACCCCCCTTTTAGTTACACTAACACGGTCCACCTTGATTTTAATTATTACATATTATGGTGACACGACCTTGTCACTGTGCAATTTAGGAAAGCTCTGCTTTTATTCTGTCTACAAAATCCTTTACATCCTGTTCTCCTATGCAAATGATTCTATCGATTCGGGACATCTGGAGTACCTGATTGACCAACCCCAGTAAATCCTTATCCTCTCTTATCGTCTCCTCCTGGGTCATTAAGAACCTAAATGCCTTTAGCAGCTGGTTCCTGAAGAGGTTGATACTGCCGGCGCTTTCTAGAATATAAATAATGGCCTGCACAGTTTCCTCAATAATTGCAGGTCTTTCCCCGGTAATGCTGCCAAACGAACCGTCCGCATTCTGGCCAGCGGCCAGCTGTTTTACCTTGCTTTCCTGGATATCTGCATCCAGTTGCGGGGTATCCGCGATATCCACAGAATCCTGCCTGTACATCCTTTTCGCTTTGAACCTGGCCCTACTAGTACTTCTTGTTGGGGATAACAGGGCTCCACTGATAGTGGATGATAAGCATTCATTTACAGTAATGCAATCATAACTTACGCTGTCTATTGCAAACATATCCCAACCATAAGGAATGTCAACCGGTATTACTATTAGCTCCGGCAATCCGGATAATTTATTTTCCCGCTGGTATACCCCCACGAATGAGGTCAATGATGAGAGCAGGTGATGTTTTTGGGAGAGTTCAATTATATCTGCTTCGATGGTTTTAGCCCGCCTGGGGTTTCCCGATTGCAAATAAGTTTCCAGTTCGGTAATTTTGCGTTTAGCCCATAATTTTTCCAAAGCCTCGGCATTTGGAGTTTCCAGTATCTCATCTATCTCCAATACGATTTCCTGGGTGCCACTATAGCCTTTGATAATCATTTTATCTTGAGGCTGACTGTTCATTTTAAATACCTGGGTAAAGGGTTCCATATCATACAAGCGGTTGGGGATTTTACCGCCCGGCTCCAGGGAAAGGCCCTCCATCTGGATAGTGATATTTTCCATATAGCTGGCATGAATACGGGAAAAATGTCTGATAACTTTATCTTCGAGATTTTCTCCCGGATAGACAAATTCAGCATAGCCGTTTCCGGCTTCGGCAATGCGGTTAATAAAGAAATCATTTACCGTAGTATCGATGCCGATACTGAATAAACGCAGGTTTTTATTGCGCGCCTTTGTATATTTGATGATTTCGTTTTCGTTTCCTACCTGGCCATCGGTAAAAAGGAGGATGATTTTTTCGTATCCCGGTGTTTCTTTATTAAGCGCAAACTTGACTGCAGGAAGGATTTCTGTTCCTCCCATGGATCTTAGCCGACTTACCCATCTGGTTGCCGAATCCAGATTCTTCTGGTTAAAGGGCAGACTCCCAGGGGAGAAGGGGTGCAGTCCGCTTTCAAATGCCACCAGGTTAAACAAATCATTTGTCCCCAGGTTGCGCAGACAGATTTTCATAGCCTGGGCCGCCTGCTCCAGTTTTTCTCCTGCCATAGACCCGGAGATATCTATCAGGAATATGTATTCCCCGGCCTGTTTTCTATCGATTGGAGGAAATTCCGGCGTGTAACTGGCCAGCGCATAGTATTCGCTGCGGTCGTTTTGGCTGTAGAGAATACGCGGCAGCGGTTCATCAGACAGTTTCAGGGACAAGATAAAATCCCGATTCATGCGGGTAGTCCCTCCTTCCAGGGAAACGGCTGCCGTGGTAGGATCGCTTTGCTCAACCTGAATGCGGTGCGACGGGGAGTCGATGCTGATAAAGGGGCTCAAAGTTTTAATGTTCATCTGCAATGAAGCCCGGTAATCGGTATTCCCTCTGGGAGGGGTGATAAAATCTGCATCCGGTACCCGGTCAGTGGGGCGAGCTTCTCCGGGGCCAATTTTTTCCCCGGAAACATTGCCGGGAATATAACGCGCTCCGACCAATGTTGGAATGAGGAGACGCATTTCAGTATCACTGGTTGTAATCTCCTGAAAATAATTAATCTCAATCTTTACGTCTTCTCCGACATCAATCTGACCCAGGGAGATCTGAAATACATTGACCCGCATGCTCTCCAGCAAAAAGGCGCTATCTCCCTGCCGGATAGCCTCATCATAAGCAGCAAAAGCCTCCTCTTTTTCCTTGATCTCGGTAGTAATAACTTTTTCGCCGATGGTGGCGATAAAATCACAAACAGCTGCGTTTTCAGGCATGGGAAAGGTATAGATAAATTCTGCATTTTCACCGCTATCGTTATGGTAATGCTGCCTTATTTTTACCCACAGAGCATTTCCCGCCAGGTCACCACTGATATCTACTGCTTTCAGGACCATAGATTTTTGGTTTTTCCGGTTTATTAATCCGTATTCCATCAGGCTTCCTCCTTATTTCCCTTTTATCAATTTCATGGTATATTTCCTTACTTTAGCAATCAGGTCGGGCTGTTCATGAAACAGCTCTGCAGGAACATGAAGTTCTATGCCTGCTCCAAGTACAGCGCGAACATAAACATTTCCCCGGGCTTCATCCCCCCCGAGTCGATAGTCGTCCACTGTCGTAAACAATGGGTAATCGGCACCGGTTCTCTCCTTCGTTTCGGAGTACATAATTTTTTCTATGACATCAGAATCAAGAGCAATTTCTTTAGGCCGTGCCATTTCTTGCGCCCCTCCGCCTTCCAGAGCCTGCTCTATTTCTTCCATTTTCATTCCGCTAGTAATTTCTTTGATTTTTTCTAAAGGGAGATACTGTTCCTGTAATTTTTTGATTAAGCGCAGCCTAAGTAGATGTTCTTTCCGATAAGTAGTTCCTACCCCGGCCCCATCCGGCGGTGGTAACAGTCCTCGTCCAACATAGTAGTGCACGGTTCGGTTTGTAACCCCAGCCTTTTGCGCCAGTTCACTGATACGATATTTTTCAGACATTGGCAATTCATTCCTTTATTTGGTGTATGTAAATTAATGCTACCACCATTACGTAGTGGTGTCAAGTCCAAGTTATAGTAAACGAGTTATTGTAAAAATGTTTTAATATGCGACTACGAAAGCAGAATCGATTCTTCGCCAGTGTTGAAAGCAAACAGAATTTTCATCAATGGTTGCGACCTTTGCCCTTGGGGGGTTAATAAGAAAATAGACGGGGATTAGACACTGAAGGACGCTGATTATTTATGATTAACACTGATTTTTTAAATTTTTAAGGATGCGGATTTATGTAGGTTTTGTAGGGGCAGACGTATGTCTG